>JBAXMM010000083.1:0-1631 GCA_037134295.1 bacterium | reverse complement strand
GTCGCAAAATCAGCTATCAATTGTACTCTTGATGTCAATATAATTCAAGGGTTAGTGAGTTAGCTTACAACTCTATTTTCACCATTATTGAGGTTTTGGCGCCTCTTGTCGTTGTTTTCACTATGGTCTTGCATGCTAGCGACTCTGGTTTCTTCAATTTGACCCAAATCATCTGCTAGCCAACCTGCATGACTTACTACGTCTGCTCTAATTGATGTCTTGCCAGCCATTATATCTGTGGCCAGCCTGTGCCTGCCGCCGCCAATTTGCCAGAAAAACCCACCATCTTGGTCGCGAGTTAGCGTAAGGTACACGCGATCCTTTCGATCGGCCTCTTCACGGTTTGCATCGTTTGAGAGCCAGCTAATTCTATTTTTACTTGAGGTGCCATCTTTGGATTGTCTGCTCATGTCGGCCAGAAGCCCTACTATTTGCTTGCTTTTCAGAAGCTCGTCGATTGGAATATTACAGCTGCCAAATATCACAGCTTTTTTCTGTTCTGGGTCGTTATAGTCCAATTCTTTCTCATGGCGGGTCGGCAGTTTAACTGAGAGCTCTCTCATGTCTTGGCTAAATTCTTCGACTGAAGGGCTTTGTTCATTTTTAGCTATCGCCTTTAATTCATCATACAATGTAACGCCCGTCTCATTACTCTCATTCGGCATCGGCTCACCGTTCATTTGATTTTCTGGCTTTTAACGACATCTGATATCTCTTCAATCTGGTCACGCAACTCGGCGGCCTTCTCGAATTGTAAATTAGCAGCTGCAAGCTCCATTTGCTCAGTCATTTGTTTTTCTAGAAAAGCCAACTCATCCTTTGGCACTTTATAAAAATCTATCGCTTCGATATCGGCTTTTTCGGCTTCGGCCTCCGCACTGATGCTGTCAGATATAGCCTTCTGAATCGTGGCTGGTGTGATATTATGTTTTTTATTATGATTCTGCTGTAATTCCCGGCGATTATTGGTGGTCTCTATGGCTCGCTGCATACTACCGGTCATGTTGTCGGCGTATAATATCACTTTGCCATCTTGATGTCGGGCTGCCCTGCCTATTGTTTGAATTAGCGCTGTCTCGGATCTCAAAAAGCCCTCTTTATCGGCGTCTATTATTGCTACCAGGCTTACCTCCGGTAAATCTAGCCCCTCGCGCAAGAGGTTGATACCAATCAAGACATCATAAACCCCTGCTCTAAGGTCTCTCAATATATCAACACGCTCCATAGTATCGACATCCGAGTGCAGATACTGGACCTTTATCTTGAGCTCGCCGAGGTAGTCAGTGAGGTCTTCCGACATTCGCTTGGTCAGTGTGGTTACAAGTACGCGCTGGCGTTTTGCTACTCGCTCACGGATTTCTGCAATTAAGTCATCGACCTGGTGCTCGCTAGGGCGAACCTCGAGTATTGGGTCTAGCAGCCCAGTCGGTCGGATAATCTGCTTGACGACTTGCTTGGACCTACTGAGCTCATAGGTGCTTGGTGTAGCCGAAACATATATAACTTTATTAATATGACGCTCAAACTCGCTAAAGTTAAGTGGCCTATTGTCGAGTGCGCTGGGCAGCCTAAAGCCATGCTCGATCAGGTTTTCTTTGCGAGCTCTATCGCCTGCATACATTCCGCCAACT
>JBAXMM010000082.1:0-1631 GCA_037134295.1 bacterium | reverse complement strand
CGCAAAGCCTGCAGAACTTCTTGCTGGCGCAAAGCTCGACCAAAGTCGTCTCCACAGTTGCCCTTGCGGCATCGTGCGTACTTTAGTGCTGTCGAACCATCCATATGAGTTTGGCCTGCACTAATTTTGAAACCACAACTCCGACCCTCATTTTTTTCACAGGGGTACTCTGGATCGTAGAGGGCATCTTTGACATCTATATCGACGCCGCCAACAGCATCAACGGCTTGTTTTAGGCCAGAGAAGTTGGCCCGTACATAATAATGTATCGGTATATCCAGAGTTTGTTCGATAGTTTTTTGCGCCAGTTCAATGCCCTGGGGTGGCGTTTTAGTTTCGCCGATAGCATGAGCATTGTTAATTTTTGCATATCCCTCGCCGGGTATGTATACCCTTGTATCTCTCGGTATACTAATCATTGCAACTTTGTTGTTCTTGGTGTCGATACTAACAACCATATTGGTGTCAGCCAGGGTTTCGCCTTCGTGGCCTGGATCCCCGACACCTAGCAGCATAATATTGACACGCCCATCATCCTCTCCCTTTAGCTTACTAGAGAGGTTAAAGGGGTTAGTACTGATTTTACCAGCCTTAATGACTAGGTATGTAGCAAGTCCGCCAGCCAGCAAAAGCAAAAAAAGCAGCGTGAATATAATTGTACGTTTGATTCTTTTTTTCCTCTTAGCTTTCTTCTGGAGAAGCTTGGGATCTAATAGGGTGTTATCAGGATTGTTTTTCATTGGGTCGAGCTCTATGGCCAGTGCCTCACGAGACTGTTCGAATTCATCACTTTCTGGGTCATACACAAAATCTGGCTTATCTTGGTGTTTTTTAGAATTCTTAGCGAGGGGCTTATTTTTTTCTTCTGGCATACAGACTATTATAACGCGTTTATGGACATAATGTGACTAGAAAATAAGCATAAAATAGGTTATAATTTGTTCGCCTTATGAATTACTCACTAATATTAGCTAGCGTTTTACTAGTTCTATCATCCTTAATAGGGGGTGCTGTTGCCCAAAAACTAAGTAATAAGCTCAATTATCTGCTCGGTTTCGTAGCTGGACTGATGCTCGGTACGGTAGCATTTGATTTGTTGCCCGAGGTATTTGAACTTACAAAACAGGGGGTAGGCACGGTTTTGCCTATGCTCGGGCTAGCGCTGGGCTTTATTGGGTTTCACTTTGCTGAACAGCTACTCGTTATGCATGCTTCTCATGAAGAAGATTATAAGAGTCACGCCCATAGCCACGTCGGAAAACTTTCTATGTACGCCTTGATTTTGCATCGATTACTCGATGGCCTGAGTATAGGAATTGCTTTTCAGATCAATTTTACGGTAGGTCTAGCGGTATCTATCGCAGTTATAGCTCATTCGTTTGCCGATGGCTTGAACCTCGTTAGTCTGAGTAAGCTTTATAAGCAAGACAAACACCTAGGCCTATTACTTGGGGTTTCATCACTTATCCCGGTGATCGGCATTTTGCTTTCTTCTTTGGTTCATCTACCGGCAACATTCCTAGCTGTCTATTTGGCTGTCTTTGCCGGCTTTTTAATGTACCTCTCGGCAGCCGATATTTTACCCGAGGCCCACCGTGAAAAGCCAAAGTGGAGCATTATGGTCCTAACAT
>JBAXMM010000081.1:0-1656 GCA_037134295.1 bacterium | reverse complement strand
CTTCTGGCTAGTTGTGATTTTGAGGTTGATGTTTTTATCAAACATTTGATTGTATTTTATGCTTTTAGTGGCACTTCTGTCCAGTTGTGCTGGCCTGAGTTGCTACTAAAGCAAATACAGCCACGGCGTTCTTGCTCGCTACTTTCCGGTGCCGAGTGTTTGTTGTCCAGCTGATATTCGCCACGAGTACATCTGAATATCCCCATTGTTATTATAAAATCCAATTTCGAAATCTCCAGTGGTGGTGGTGCCATCAAATGCAGCGGTACCTTTGACATTAATCCTATCCTCACTCGAGCTATTTAGTACATCCACAATATCCCACTTCTGGAGTATCTTGGCGTAGGTTTTTTCGGTTTCGCTCTGAAAGCCAATTACCCCATCATTATAACTGGCCTTTAGCTCGGGCGAAAAAACTTCGAAGGCCTTAGCGTAGTCGCTTTTTGATAGCGCACCTAGAAAGTTATTGGCCTTATCTACGGCCCTTTTTTCTCCCTCAGTATATTCTTTGCTGGCTGATACGCTTTTAGCTGTATTGGCCGATGGGGGAGTTTTTTTGTTATTACCGCTTAGTATCGTAAAGCTCACGAAACCAGCCGCCACAATCATAATTATCATCGATACCGTGATGGCAACAAAAACCAGCGCTTGCCCTCGCTGACCAGTATTTTTGATTTGCCTATTGGCGATTAGGGCTAGTACAATCGCGACCGGAGCTAGTGGTACTGACAGTATTAGCGAGATCACCGCCAGCAAGTTGATCGTTTTTTTATTGTCCGGAGTTTGGCTCGGCTCGGTTTTTATTGATATCTCTTTTTTCTTGCTTTTCATTTCTCTGTTCAATTAGCCTTCCTTCTTGATTAATTATACCCTGATTGTCTATCTATCAAAACCTAGTCTTGCTTGGCATAGACCACTAGTCGCTGGTCGTATGAACCATCGGAACCACTTCGTACACCAGTGCCTGTGAGAAGATTAAGATACTTGCCGTCAGACTTATCAAAAATATCTTTAAGAGGAACTTCGGCAACTTTATAGCTTGTTATCTGATAAACCTTATATACTGCATGACTGCCGTTCTTGTATATGACCTCAATAGTATCACCAACGACAATCTTATCGTTCAGACTGGTGACGCTATCTCCGCTCGAATCGCCATATGGCCCAGACATTACTACGCTACCAGTTTCGCCAGGCTTAGTTCCTTCCTTGCGCCAGAAAGCCCGATTAAAATCCTGTGGCAGTACCAGTCCAGCATCAGCCACCAGAGCACTGCCGCTAATCGGTACATTAATATAAAGCCTAGGTATCACGAGGTACATATCAGACCAAGACAGTAGGGGCGGAGGTGGGTCGCTTCGCTTAGCTTCAGTTTTAATAATTTTGATTGGTGGTTTTGCTATCGCCAACACTTCTTTTTGAAGCGGGCTATAACTAATGCTCGAGTCAGCAGTGGCCCACATAAGGATGCCTTCGGCCAAGACCAAAAACAAAACCAAAGCGATGCGTAAGGCCATCTTTTGAGTACGATAATAATTAGCTCTCTTTTTAATACTCAGAGTGTCCAGATATGGATGGTCTTTGTCATAATGTTTGTAATCGACCTTGTGTTTGCTCATTAGTATGATTGTAAAACTCTTATGCCGAGTAGGCAAG
>JBAXMM010000080.1:0-1874 GCA_037134295.1 bacterium | reverse complement strand
ATTCGGCATAAACTGCACTAAATTAGCTGCGCTTCAAAAAATAATCGGGTTTGAAGCCTCACACTACGTGATTTTTTAACAAAAAGGCCTGCGTTTTTAGGGCAGCCTTGATGATAATTGCTTTGGTAGCGGGGGCAGGATTCGAACCTGCGACCTCCAGGTTATGAGCCTGACGAGCTACCGGACTGCTCTACCCCGCGTTAAACAAATATTATTCTAACCTCAATCTGATAAATAGTCAATATACACTTCATCATATTGCAAAATTCATCTACAATAGTAAGTATGCTAAACGAACTACACAAACATCTTTCCGAGACTAGGCTGTTGCCACCTGGAAGCAAGATACTGGTTGCAGTGTCTGGTGGTGTTGATTCGGTAGCACTGCTGAGCTTACTAAGCGCTCTGGCCGACCAATACCGCTGGAAACTTGCCGTGGCTCACTATAACCACGGTATGCGCCCAGATGCCAGCCACGACGCTATGCTGGTAGGATCGCTGGCCGACCAGTACGGGTATCCATTCTTCCTTGGAAAGTACGAATACAGTGACTTTTCTGAGGCTGCCTTGCGCAAAGCCAGATACGATTTTTTAGAACTTATTCGGCGAGATACTGGATACGATTATGTAGTGACGGCGCATCATAATAGTGATTTCCTGGAAACAGCAATATTTAATACTATCAGGGGAGCCGACAGAGAGGGAATGGTAGCCCTCAAGCCACGACGTGGCAATATCATTAGGCCGCTGTTGGCGTTTTCTAAGCCAGAGCTGATTGTATATGCCAATCTCCAAGAACTAGCCTATCGAGAAGATAGCTCCAACAGCGATGTTGGCTACACCCGAAACTTTGTCCGCAATGTATTGTTGCCTCATGCCAGCATCAAATACAAAAATTTTCACCATAACATGAATCGTAGGCTTGCCAACCTGACTGAGATTAACGTCAAGATTAACGCTGGTCTATCTCGACTTGCCGACCAGATGGTGGACTATGAGGATAAAAACTCAATCCAGCTCGATGGCCAGCAATTTCAGCAACTCCCCTCAGTTGTGCAAAAGAGTTTACTGGTTTTTCTTGTAAAAAGACTTCAGCCTAGCCATGGTCTATCTAAGATCAATATCGCCAAAGCAGTCAAATTCATAGAAAACTCTTCTTCTGGCACCAAAATGCCGCTGCCTGGTGGCTTGCAACTGGTCAACACCTATGATAAGTTTGTAATCACTTCAGAGTCGCAAAACTACTCTGAAAACACTAACGATACACTTCATGTTTTGAGTGCCAAGAAACCATTCAGAAACGATTTGTTCAAGGTTGCTATCAATACCGACTCTAGGGCAGGCATCAAAATACCAAACCAAAAACTCTATGTCAGATACAGACAGGCTGGCGACAGAGTTGGCCCAGTCGGCATGAAGGGTACTAAGAAGTTGCAAGACATCTTCGTAGATGCAAAAATACCCCGCCACATCAGAGGGCATTGGCCAGTTGTGGTCACAGCTAGTAACGAGATTGTGTGGGTCCCTAATTTGGTTAAAAATAGAAAATTTTTTGAAAATACAGCTGATAATTATCAATACTTAACTTGTGAGGTAGTCTAGAATATGAAAAAGATCCCTAAAAATGCATGGTACCTAATAATTTCTATAGCGGTACTAATATCGCTAGTAGCCTTTATGGGCAATAGTTCTGGCCTGGTTAAGCCTCCAGTAGATGTGCCCTTTAGTACAGTCTTAGATGAAGTCAAACAGGACAAAGTGGCTTCTATAGAGGTTACTGGAGACCAGATTATTGTTAATCTCAAAGACGGCACCAAGCAAAAATCTTACAAAGAAGCATATAAAAGCCTTAGTGATTTTGGTATCGACTACAA
>JBAXMM010000079.1:0-1927 GCA_037134295.1 bacterium | reverse complement strand
GCTTTGATAATTCCACCACAGATCACTAGTATTAGTGAGCTCTGGTGGTCGCCCCAGGATGGATTCCTGGGGCGTTATTGTTTGGTGACGGCCAGTTGTCTCTAGCCTCACGGAGCTTCCCCGAAGTATTACGCGCATTTTTACGAGAGAGGTACTCGTACTTGCACTCACCTGGGGAATTAACCCCTGGCGTGTATCTTGTTTTCAGGCTCACACTGACAAACGGAGATGGCATACTTTTCAACAAAAAGCATTAACTAAGAATCAATCGTATATATTGCTATTTTATAAGTTTTATGCTATAGTATGTGCGTGCTTAGACAAAGTAACAGCACCTATCTTACTACTCAGGAGGTAAGCATGCGCGCTATAAGAAGTGACCTAGAGCTAATCAGCTCTGAAGTGAAGGATCCTGATGAACAGGAAAAGTTGAGAAAATTTCTACTAATTAGAGAAGAGATTGAATCAAACCCGAACTTTCTTACTGTTATTGATTCGTTAGCTCCAGATGAATATTGGATTGGTCAAATTTTCACCATCCCTATAATCTGGCTCACTAGGCCGCGCAGAGAGCTGCAATTTCTAGATGCAGTCAAAAAAATTAGGCCCAAACTAGAAGACTCCTAGAGCACATGTAAGCTAAGGAGGCAAGATACCAATCTTGCCTCCTCTTTTCATAAAAGATAGTATATAGTAATCATATGAGTGAAACATATTCGGAGCCTAACGAAAGAGATTTAGAACAGGGCGAGCTTGAAAAGCCAGCCCACCAATACTCTATACTAACCCTCGAACACTATGATCAGCGTATTGCCCATGGACAAAATATAAAATTACCCGGGTACTTTACCAGTGATGAAAAAATGCGAGCAGTCTATATTGGAAGGACTGATAGACTAATTGAAAAAATACTTGAAGAAGACTGCGACACAGTTATATACCTCGATAAATCTGCACGCCCAATATCTTTGATGGTAAGAGAGATGTGGGATATTTTTGCACCAGACAAGCCTAAGCCAGATACAAAATTTGCAAATGTCGACGCCCATTACTGGCTATATGATTCAGAGGCCAGGCCAGAGATACATGAAGTTGAAGCGATGGCAATTCCACAAAGCGTAATTGAAGAACTTCAAAATGCTTTTAAAAATGAGTTTTACCAAAAAGATGAGTATGGGAATGTCCTACTTAATGACAGCAACCAGCCAATAGGTAAAAAGGTACTAATAGTAGATGAGATATCTGTCACCGGCAGTAGTCTATTGCTTGCTAAAAAAATGTTCGAGGCGGCATTTCCTGGTGTAGTATTTGATACCTATGCTTGGCTCCAATCTGTCCCAGATATGAGTGGTGGCCGAAGGATACCAAGTGAGCTACCAGTCTGGTATCATGAAACAGACGTAAATGGTCGTTTCGTGGGAGACATAAAAGAAGGCTCTCAGATATTTAGTGCCCCGCTTGAAAAAACTGACCCTTTAAGCCAGGCCTTGCGTGCTGATATCAAGCAAATGGCAATAGATATCCGTACTGGCAAACAAGCTATTCGGCCAGAACAAGATAATCAACTCATATATTATTATCCTGACGAAAATGGCCAGCCGGACTATAGTAAGCCTAGATACAAAATTGACTCTGTAAAAAATCGTTAGCTCGAGCAAACAAATCTATTTACAACCTGACTTCCGCTATATTTTCCACCACAGATCGCTAGTTAAGTTAGTGAGCTCTGGTGGTCGCCCCAGGATGGATTCCTGGGGCGTTATTGTTTAATGACGGCCAGTTGTCTCTAGCCCCACGGAGCTACCCCGTGATATTGCGGGCGATTGTTTTACAAGAGTCGCCATACTCTTGCCGTTCGAGAGAAGCTTGGGTTGTCGGTCGGGCAGTACCGACTCTGTGGTACTAGGCTAGCACCCCACATCCTCAA
>JBAXMM010000078.1:0-1977 GCA_037134295.1 bacterium | reverse complement strand
ACTATTCGGACAGCAGCTTGTATATTTTGATAGGAAGTAAAATAATGAGTATACCGTTATGAAAAAAGTTGCCTTACTAATATTATCTTTATTTATATTTAGTACGTACTCTCAGGGCGCTTTGGCGTTGAGTAATGCCAAGGGAAGCGATCCGACTGGCCAGAGTCAGCGCTCCATAATAGAGAAAACACCGTGGCTAGACCCTACCGCATGCGCCAGTAGTGTGCCTGGTGCAGCTTCAGATACAACTGCCCAAAAGGGCAAAACATATATTATTGGAGACTCAATTACGGCAGGTGACACTCTGGTATCTTCGGGTATTCGCAGCGTATTGACAAACAAAGGTTTTGTACCTGTTGTTATAAATTCTAAGGTTAGTAGAAAGCTATCAGAGGGTCCTAGCGATTTAGATGGCATAACAGTATTTAAAAATGATTCCAGCAACTGGAAGGATGCTAAAAACATAATAATAGAGCTTGGTACTAATGGGGTAGTTAATGATGCCAATATCAAGACAATGATGAAAATACTTAGTGACGCCAACCCTCAAGCCAATGTATTTTGGATAAATGTCGGTGCAAACAATCCTTCCAGAAGTGCCGGAACCATAGATACGGCTAGTATCGATACAACATTAAATAATAATAAATCCTTGGGGTACAAAATTATAGATTGGAAGAGTATTGCAGACGCACATCCTGACTACATATCCAACGATGGCTATGGGGTACACCCGTACACGGAAGCCGGCAGTAAATCTTATACTGAAGCAATTGCGAGTGCATTGAGCCAGAACGCGGGTGCAACAGCAGTCAATGCAATACAGTCTGGGTGCAACTGCCCTGCAGGCGTAGTGAACTCTGGTTTTAAAGGTAATAATAATGTTGAAACTGCATTTAATTTTTTCAATGGCCGACAAGGAATAAGTGCCGCTCAGGCAGCCGGTATAGTGGGCAATTTTATGCGAGAATCGGGTGAAAATCTAGATACCAGTGCTCTCAACCCAGATGGTAGTGCATCGTTTGGAATAGCCCAGTGGCTAGGAGGTAGAAAAGCTGGCCTAATTGACTTTGCAAGATCGCAAGGCAAAGACCCTACAGATATTACAGTACAATTAGAGTATGTTATGGTAGAGCTAAATGGATCATATAAAAATTCCGTACTAGAACCATTGCTCAAAACCAAAACTCCAGAAGAAGCAGCTATACTGTGGGAAGATAAATTTGAAGTTTCGGCAGATGTTGTTGGAGATGCTGGCATGGCAAAAAGAATAAATTATGCAAATCAAGTTTTTGCTTTATATGGTAATAATTCTCCTGGTTCTGCACCCCTAAGTGACTGCCAAAACAATCCTGGCAGCATAGGACAGGCGCCAGATGGATTTGTATTTCCACTAAAAACCACCAAAAGTGCTATAAAGAAGGGTGCTGGTTTTGTATGGTGCTATACAAATCCCAATAATTGTCATCATGATTATCCGGCGGCCGACATTTCAGTAGATCCAGGCACTGTCGTAATAGCTTCGGTGGGTGGAAAGGTTGTCCAGGGTGATCCTAACTGTACGGCTATTTGTAGCGTTACTATCAAAGGAACAGATCAAAATGTCTATTTCTATCAACACATGGGTAACAGAACTGTGACCGTAAAGCCAGGCGATATCGTTAGCCCAGCCCAAGAGATCGGCAAGGTTGGAACAGCAGCTGATACTGGAAATGGTTCATCGCCTCACTTGCACTTTAATATTATGAATTCTAAATGGGACTATATGCCCACATGTTTTGGCAGTAACTGTCCGAATAGAGCTGATATGATAAACCCTCAACCTTGGCTGATAAGTGCATATAATAACTTACCGGAGTAATATAATGGCAATTATAGATAATTTAAAATTCAATCAAAAAAACCTTAAGAAGCTAATGGCGTTTGCAGTATTGGCTATAGTCATTTCAGTATCAGCTTACTTCTTGAATATCTATC
>JBAXMM010000077.1:0-2017 GCA_037134295.1 bacterium | reverse complement strand
CTCTACCCCTGTGTAATCGTAGCAATCAGTTCGTTTTCGCCGATATTATTTTTGACCACATTGCCCTTGGTGGTGGTAGCTATTATTTTGCCACTGCCCAGATTGGCGCCTAGATTCTTAACAACTTCACCAGTCTCGAGATTGGTGATACCACCTCTGTTGCCTACAAAAAAGTACTCTTCTCCTGTCGAATCGACCGCTACATACCAGGGCCCATTAGCGCTATCGCCATAGCCAGTATTGCTAGAGTCGGCAAGGGCTGGGTTAACAACCACAAAAGAGCCACTGCTAATGTTCCAGCGGTTGCTCTCGCCTTCTGTATCTCGGACTTGGGCCGATTTACGGATATTGAGTTTGTCTGGGTCGAGTTGGTAGATGCCTTCGGCATAACTAGCTTCTGATCCTACCGACAAAGAGTCTATCTTGAGTACATTCGATTCGTCAGAGTTGGGTCTTTGTATTTCGGCTGTCTTGACAGGATTAATTCCTTGCCTTGAATCATCTACTGCATGCGCTAAGCCAGCTATAGTTAGTATTGACAGAACGGCAGCTGCGACTTTCCTCTTGATGCTCATCCTATTGTGTTTATCTTTGTTCAGATTTGATGGGGGCTGGTAGCCTTCTGCGGTGTTCTGTGGTTGTGGTCTGTTTCGTGGTCTGTAGCTCTCAGGATTCATAAAGTTTATATTTTACTCGATTATAGGCATAAGTATATCATAGGCTAATTAAAATATTAACTACCCAGCTTAAAGCCTGGGGACCGGCAGAATATTATTCTTTTTATAATTTTTTACTAAATAAACCTCATGACTTTTGTAAAACAACTGCAAATATATTCGTTTTATTGTAGTATTAAGGAAAGGATAACAATTATGGCTACCACAATCGCATTTTTTGATACAACTACATCTGAAAGGATTTCCTTTGAGCGCTATTTTACTGGACCAAAATATAAGCTGCATATTTTTGATAAAACTATCGCCGAAGTTCCACTTTATGAATATAAAGATGCCGATATTGTTAGCGTCTTTACTGCCAGCAATGTCGATGGCGCTATAATAGCAAGCCTGCCTCGACTAAAATTTATTGCAGTCAGGGCAACTGGCACCAACAATATTGATGTTAAAGCTTGCCAAGAACATCGAGTAGCCATTAGCAATGTGCCGGCCTACGGCCAAACCACCGTAGCAGAGTACGCGATTATGCTAATGCTAATGATGGCGCGCAAAATGCCGGCCGTACTAGATTCGGTTCAGGCCGGACAGATAGACTATCGCAAACTAATAGGCTTCACTTTGGAGGGCAAAACAATTGGCATTATCGGAACCGGAAAGATAGGTATGTCTGTAGCAATGATAGCCAAAACTATGGGTATGCATATCGTTGCCTACGATCCGTTTCCTAATGATGCAATGCAAGACAAGATCGGCTTTAGCTATGTGAACCTGACGGACTTGCTAAAAGGTGCCGACATCGTGACCTTGCATGCTCCCCTAATGCCCGCTACAAAGCACATTATAAATCAGAAAGCCTTAGGCCTTATGAAAGATAGCGCGATACTAATAAATACTGCACGCGGTGAGCTTGTTAAGACAATCGACCTAATCGAGGCACTCAAAAACAAGCTTATAGCGGGGGCTGCTCTCGATGTTATTGAAGGCGAAAGAACCCTCGATGTCGATATCGAAACAGAACTGCTGCTTGGCGACCAAAAAGCGTCTTTTGAAATAGCTGAGCTCGACATATTGACCAAGATGAATAACGTCATTATATCGCCGCATAATGCCTTCAACTCGCATGAGGCGCTTCATATTATCCGCAAAACAACTGCTCAAAATATCCATGGTTTTTTAGCCGGTAACCCACAAAACCTCATTAAGCTCGGCTAGTCTATTATTTGCCATTTAGCTTATGCTATAATTTATATTAATATGGGCATCAAAAGCATCATTCCTAGTCAGGTTCTAAACTCTAACGGCGACCCTACCATCAAGGTAACAATGGTCGCCGAGAACGG
>JBAXMM010000076.1:0-2037 GCA_037134295.1 bacterium | reverse complement strand
AACGCACTTTGTTGTAGTCTGCTGACTGTGTTTAGAACAAATAACAATAAAGTCAGTAAGCCTATAACTATTAGTAATATTTTTAGTAGCCTATGACGCTTAAAAAACGTCTGCTTTTTTTTATTGGGCTTATTGTTGCGCATATTTTATATATTATCACTATGCGAGCTAAAGCGGTATCGCAAGATCTACATCGATAGATTAGATAGCAAGCGTCAATAATTTAAAAACCGAGGTCATTGAGTTTTTGGGTAATTGTTTGACGGGTGGGCATCACCCCACTTGCTAATACAGCCCTGCGTGTCTGAGGGTCAAGATCTTTTCCTATTCCGAATACTTCATCATCAAAATCAATATTCCTCCAGTAGCGAGACTCGAAGTAAGCTTCGGACGAGTCTGCATGTAGGCGTGGCGTTACTACTAGGTCTCTTGCCACTCTATTTATGGAGCCTTCTATACTGGTGTCCCACTGGTAGGACACTGTAGGAGGAGCGCCTTGCAGCTTAAGTGCCTCCAAAAAAGCTAGCTGCTTGCTGATGTAACAAAATTCGATATCCATATTATCTTTATTGTTTTGATACACGCTATTGACGGCAGAGATAATTTTATTGCGTTCATCAACATAATATTCGCTATTAAAATGATATGTTGCTGTCTTGAACTCCGAGTCGATCACAGCAATAGCTTCTTGAACCTCGGGTGGTAAATCGCTCCAGGCTATTGTTTGGCTTTCAAACATTCCTGTCAGCATCTCTTCGATATCTTGTTCACTATAGTCTTTTGTTTTGTAGCGTATTTCATCTCTCAAGGATTCTAACAGTGGGGCGCCCTCCCGAGCATTAGGTGCTATTACAATAGCACCTGGACACTCAACTGGCTGCCCGGGGTTTCTTAGCCACCAGCTGTCTATACCGCCAAGTGCCCTGGGTTTTCCATTTTGTTCTAGCATCCCCTTTAGTGGCGCGACAACCACAAAAGGTGACTCGTCCCAGCTCCCATACAAATGAGCTTTGACCAAGTGATTAACAGTAAAATGTAATGAAGCTCGGCTAAAGCCCTGCGCATCGAATCTTGTTTTAATTATTACTTGGCCTGACTCATCTCTAAGTGGTGGGAACTTAGAAGTGTGCACCATAGATAGTTGCGCCAGTGGCAAGACCTTTTCTTGCCCATCTTCTATTAGCGGGTACTTTGCATAATGATCAGCTATGCTCGCTACGTCTTCGCTGGCAGTAACCGAATCTATTTCATGCAGCTTAGCAACCCTGCTCGATATCTGGGCTTGGGCAGCAGCGTCGCCCGATAGAGCCAATATAATCATAGCGTCACCGTACGGATCGAGCTTGCCCATGTTGCCGGCTTCGTCCATACAGGTTGTGGCAGCAATAGCATCGAGTAGCAATAGTGCTCTATCGGAATAGACTCCTTCATTGATTTCAGAAAGCATCTCGCCAATAGCTGTATCACTAGGGATTATTTGCTGAGCTAGCTGCAGTATACCCTTGAGAGACCGGTCGACGGTAAAATGCTCCTTGTCATCCGCCTTGTCGGGAGTAATCTTGGCAACTTCTGACTGGTATTGCTGGTGGGTATCTTTGCCACTCTCCTCCAATACTGATGAGGACTCTCCAATAAGGGTTGTGTGTGTCCTGGTTTGGGTTGGGTAGGTCGGAGATTCTGCTATAGATTTAAAACTAAAGCTCTTGTCGCCCATCTCAAATATCAGCCGCCCCGACTTGTCGCTTCCTCGCTCCGAATAGGTATTAACGCGCTGGATAACGAACTCAGAAATCGGTACGAGTTGAACAGTAGGTTGGTGTTCGGATCCAAAAAGTGTTTTAGCTATTTCGCTGGCATCCTGAGATTCAGCGATCGAAGGTTCGGCAGTAAATGCACCTGGCGACTGCTCATTTTGTTGTACGATTGCATCAAGCTCATCGGCCAATTTAGCTCTGCCGTCGTTTTCGGCTGGCGACTGGCTTGGCTGTGTTTCGTTCGGCTCGTTATTCATATCTACAAGTATAACAACTATTTAGT
>JBAXMM010000075.1:0-2259 GCA_037134295.1 bacterium | reverse complement strand
AAATAGTATACTGCCAATGCTCCAAATACTACTGTCGATCTGGCCCAAAAAAGAGCCATATTTAATTCGGCTGTAATATTGGCAAAAATATTAACTATAGTCCAGCCGGCAAGCATGGTTGTAAAGTAAAAGAACTCTTTGTTTGAGCTTTTTTTAGAACTATTTATGAATACTAAAAGGCCAAGAGAAAATGTAAAAACTGCTGTAATTGCTAATAAATAATTAGTAAGCATAACATTAATAGTTTAACAGAAATAAACCCTAAAAAAATAAAATATCCCCTGGTTATTACCAAGGGATATTCGAAATTAAGCAACAATTTTTAAGCATACTCGCTTGGTCCGTGACCAGGCAAAAAGCCGTTAGTAACGACCGTGTAGTAAAACTGCTGATCGAGCTCTACTAGGTCTCCGGGTGTCTGCTTTAATGTAATCTTGTGAATCATATCTGGCATCCATTCGTTGTTAAGCGAGCAACAATCAAATGCAGCAATGCCGTTATTGCGAATCACGAAGTTATCGAGCTCATCAAGTAAAAATGAGCTATAATTTTGGCCTTGAGAGGCGGGGTTTACCAACAAAGCCCCGAAGTAATAGATAGTGCCTTTGGCGTAGTGCTCAGGAAATTTGGCCTGAAAGTAGTCTGGCGAAATCCAGTCGATGGCATCAAGGTCGGTGGCAACAAGTACCATCGCGGCTGCCAAACCATCATCATCCCAAAGCACGAACTTAAGCATTCGCTCATCCGACATTTCTGCTACAAACTCATGTTTGCGCATGTACTGGCGGCAAGGTGATGCAGTACGTAGTGGTTCAAATGCCTCGTCGTAGAGCTCCCAAAATTGCTGAGTAAGCTCTGGGCTAATTTTAGTCTCTCGGGTTATTCTCATATAGTCCTCCTAATTGACTGCTACTTTGGCGATCCCGTAGACTACTCCACTAGCTAGCCAAATAAGAATGGCAATTTTTAGCTTTTTTGGGAGTGTTCCAAAAAAGTAAGGGTAGAGGTATGGCATTGCCCAAGCAAGACGGTTGACCATGAGGCCGATTATCACAACCACTAGGGACTTACTAACCGTACCTTTGACCACAAGAAATGCCCCTAGGTAAAATGGCAAAAACGAAACTACATAGAGCGCAATGAATATATCAAACCGCACATTGTACTCTTGCTCGGCTTTGTTGTAGAGTTTATCGAGTCTGCTGAAGGCTTTGTGGCGGAATGACCACAGTACCAAGGCAGTTAGGGTCGATAGACAAAGCCTAATTAGTATCTGGATGCCAATGTACTGAAAAATCGAATTGATTATTAGTAGCGGCACTACAAATACCATTGCTTGGACTACAGCTGGGGTTCTATAGGATACTCTTTGCATGCTTCCTCTCTTCTCAATGTGCTGTCTTGGTGAGACTAGTGGGTATTATACTATAAATCAGCAATAATAGGTTACAATAGGTAGTATGAAGATAAGTATTGTAAAAGGCTCTAGCGATGGTGCAACCGAACTTTCGGCATTTGACAGCGCGCTAATGGATGCTGGCATCGCTAATCAAAACTTAATTTATTTGAGCTCAGTGATTCCGCCTGCTACTGATATTGATTTTGTAAAACCAAGTTTTAATAAAAAAGATTTTGGCAGCAAGCTTTATGTAGTCATGTCTGAAATGCGTACTGCAGTACCCAATAAGGCACTTTGGGTCGGGGTGGGTTGGGTGCAAGATGTTGATACCAAGAAAGGCTTATTTGTAGAACACCATAACGATACCGAAAAAGGCCTTAAGGCCGAGATAACCAAATCATTAAATCATATGACCGGTAGTCGAAAAGGTGATAATTGGGGAGATATAAAAATGGTTACGAACGGTGTGGTTTGCAACAAAAAGCCAGTTAGCGTTATGGTCGCTGCTATTTATCAATTACAAAACTGGTAGGCTATTTCTTGTTTTCAGTATTCGCCTTGGTATGGCTAGAAAAATAAAAAATGTAAAATATCTCTAAAATACCTGCAGTAGATAGTATTATAAATACTAAAAACCAGACCTTTTGATCTTTTTTGGCGGCGATCCATAATGCCCAGGCTTTCCAGGCGGTTGCCCAGACAAACACGAGTAGTAACCACCAAATATTTTGTTGTACAAATAAGTTTAAGTCCATAACATATTTATACGCTACTTAGGCTATAAAGTCATCTACTTGAACAATCAACTTACGCTTATAATCTGCTATACTGGTGTTATGAAAAAAATCACCATGTACATC
>JBAXMM010000074.1:0-2317 GCA_037134295.1 bacterium | reverse complement strand
GTGTAGAAGTTAATTCCTGCCTGTATCTTAATGACGCTTACGGTGGGATTGAGCAAGTAAGAGTATGGTATAGAAGGCTTACTAAAGACCCTCAAGACCCCAAGAAGAACATCTCACTTTATGATGGCTATTACGCTGTTTCTTCAAATCAAGTACCTTCCCAGCTGCAATACGGCGGTACTTGGCTAGACAACAACCAAAGCGCCAATTCATACCTCCCAGAAAAAACTTTCAACGTTAACTTTCCTGATCTTGGCTACGGTAAATACAAATCTGGCGAGAATAAGAACCAGAAAATATATGTTGGTCTATTTTATGGTACCAACCCCTTCAATAAAGACATCAAAAACCCAACCCAAACAACTACTGATTTTGTAAACAATGCCATATTTGCTCGTGGCGGGCAAGCTATAGCCTTAAATAAGATCAAACTTTGTCTTAACAGTCCCAATCAAAAACTGGCCAATAAGCAAGAAGTACCCAAAAAAATAAACGGTACCAAGTCTAACGAGACTCGATTTAAAAGAGAAGGCGATGCTCCATACTCAAAGAGCCTGGAGAGCGTTAAAAATTCTAAGAATTATATCGGTACAATCTCCACTAAGTACGCAGGAAACTTCTATGTTACAGCTTGTGCCAGAAGCCAAGGTGGCTCGATATTCACAATCGATTCTGCTGCTTGGTTTGCAGATCCTCGCTATGTAATATGGGGCAAGTTTGGAGTTAGCTCTGACTTCTGGATCAAAAATAACGGCACAGAAGTCGCTGGCCCAACATCTGGCAGATGGGCTTATGGTGTGGTTGCGAGCCTAAATACCCAGGCGATAGATTATAGCAATAGCTCAGGGCTTCAGTTTGGTATAACCGACTACAACACATTTACAAACCCACCGGCACTTGATGTAGCTTCACTTCAGTATGATATGCAAAATCTAAAGATGTGTGACAGCGACCTGCCAATCCCTCCAAAGAGTAACTATATAATTCCTTCTATAACAGGCAACAGCCAACAGGCTATTGACCAGGCCAACCAGAAGGCTATTGACCGGGCCAATTCGCCAGTATCGGACGAATCGGCCCCTACGTTTGATTTTGGTACGCTAGAAAACTTTCTAAATGCGATAGCAAGTTGGGCAAATCCAGTAGGGGACACTCTTCCGAAACAGTGTAAGATTTGGTATTCACAATCTAGACAAAATTGGCCTTGGGAAGAGGTTAAAACCGAGTATGTACAATTAGGTAGTACTACATATAAAACATTAGGAGCTTGTGAGAGTGAGTATAAGAGTAAACCTAGCATCACCGGCCTCACAAATAAATTTGGGCTATGGTACAGAGACCATTATGAATGGGACTTTGAAAACTATCCAAAATAACCACAAGACCACCTGGGCAGTCCAGGCTCAACAAAAGTCCCGCTTAACCGCGGGGCTTTTTATTTGATCACTTTGCGCCTAATGGTGCTTTGGATATCTTCGCTAACCTTCCAGCGAGTCAGGCAGCGGTAGCACCTAAACTCGTTGGGTTTGGACTGCAAATTAAACTGATTGCAGCGAGGGCAGGTGCCGCGTTTGGTTAGCCAGACGTCGTAGCTATCCATGCATTCATTGATATAGCTCTCCTGAACGCCCACGTCGTGTTTGATAGCTAGTAACCTAGTCATGTTCCAGGCATCCATTTCCATAGCAAACAGCTCGAAGTCGAAGCGATAGTGAAAGTGCCCCAACATGGCATGGCTTATTTCATGGAGCAGCGCCAATTTACCAGAGTTTCGCCGTAGCAAACCTGGATCGTAATTCACAATATCTTCGCTTGCGTCGTAGGCAAAATAGCCTGCTGGTAAAAAACGTTGCTCTGGATATGCAGCGATAATTTCCATTCACCCTCCCCTTTGTTATTACCTACTTTACGCTACTATCGTTGATGGTGTAAACAAGTATTTGCATTGTAAGCATTTTGGGGTGTAAAATAGCCTAAAACCAAGCGAAAACTAATAAATAAAACTGCACCAAACTAAACAACAAGGGGGAACATCATGAACAAACCAAACCTAATTAAGCTCATCATTGCCGGCCTGCTGGTGGTGGTAATAGTTACTGCTACAGCTAGCTATGGCAATTCTCAAAGGCAAAAGGCCTCGGAGTCCGCCAAACCAACCGATAACACCAAGAGCTCATTACCTAGCGTCCAAGATGGCAGTCTTCAAGCCAACCCAGCTGATACCCAGCCAGCCGCTGCAGTAACCGCACCCAGTGGCGATTCTCCTACGGTCGTTGTAGTCAAGTCGCCTGGCCAAATAGCTAGCACAACTCCACGT
>JBAXMM010000073.1:0-2531 GCA_037134295.1 bacterium | reverse complement strand
AGTCGAGGAAATAGTTATTAATGACCTCTGCGCTAAAATAGCCAAGGAACTTCAAAATAAAATGAAAATAACCCATATCGATGTTATTGTCTTCAATAAAAAAAAGATGGTTTTTAAGACCAACAATTCGGCGATAGTTGCCAGCACCAAGCTGCTTGAAGATCTTAGTCAGCTACCTAGTGGTCTGAACTACAGCGAAGACCTAGGCCCGGGCACAAAGCTTCAGGTGCTCAAAAAACATAAGATTACCATTTGTCTAGAACTAAAGACCAGCGAGGGCTTTCTTGGCTACATACTATTTGGCGACAAGCAAAGTGGACAAATATACAACGAAGTAGACAAAAAGACTCTCACAATTATTGCTGGGGAGTTGAGCATTGCGCTAGAAAACGCCAATGCTTTTCTAGAAATCAGCAACTTCAATACCACCCTCCAGCACAAGGTTGATTCGGCAACCAGTAACCTCAAGCAAGCCAATCTCCAACTCAAGGAGCTCGACGAGGCCAAAGATGAGTTTATAAGTATGGCATCGCACCAGCTCAGGACTCCACTAACGACCGTCAAGGGATATGTCAGCATGCTCGATGAGGGGGATTTTGGAAAGCTAACTAAAGAGCAACAACAGACTGTCGGGCTGGTGCTTGATGGCAGCAACAGAATGGCGCGCCTAATAGATGACCTACTAAATATTAGCCGCATGGAGGCTGGTAAATTTTATATCGACGCCCAAAAGCTGGATTTGTACAAAATTGTCAGCGAAGAGTTTGAGTCGCTCAAAAACTTTGCCGACACTAAAAAAGTACACATCGCACTAGTTAAGCCCAAATCCGAAATACCAATAATGCTGCTCGATGAAAACAAAACTCGACAGGTCGTAATGAACCTAATAGATAACGCTATCAATTATTCTCAGCCACCTTCGGGCGGAGGTAAGGTCGAAATTACACTAGGGCAAGTCGGGAAACAAATAGTATTCAATGTCAGCGACAATGGCATTGGCGTCCCTGCCGACCAACAGCCAAAACTTTTTACAAAGATGTTTAGAGCTAGGAATGCTCAGGAAGTTCGTCCCGATGGCACAGGCCTAGGGCTCTATCTGGTCAAGAGAGTTATCGAAGATCAGGGCGGTAAAATTATTTTTCAGTCCAAGGCCGGCAAAGGCAGCGATTTTGGTTTTAGTATCCCAATCCATAACTCAATCAAGCACAATAAGAGTGCCGAGGCCAAACTGAAGGCACAATCTAATTCAGCTCCAGAGTGATACAATTAAGCTTATGGCAAAATTACTGACACTAAAAGATATCGACTTTGCTAGCAGGGCTGTGTTTTTGCGGGTAGATTATAATGTCGTTGAGGATGGCAAGGTCATAGACGAATTCCGCATACAGCAGAGTATTCCTACAATCAGAGCACTACTAGCCAAAAATTCTAAAATCATACTCGTTAGCCACAATGGACGCCCAGAAAACGGTTACGATAAAAAGCTCAGCCTACGGCCTGTCGCTCAAGTGCTAGCCGATCTTATAAAAAAGCCCGTCGGCTTTGTAGATGATTGTGTTGGACCAGAAGTCGAGCTTGAGGTTGGCAAGCTCAAGCCAGGTGAAATACTGCTTTTAGAAAATCTTAGGTTTCACAAAGCCGAGGAAAAAAACAACTACAACTTTGCAAAATCACTAGCTAGATTGGCCGATGTTTATGTCGATGACGCCTTTGCCAACGCCCATAGGGCACATGCCAGCATGGTTGAAGTGCCCAAGTTTTTACCGCATGCCTCGGGCCTTTTGATGCAACAAGAATTCGAAAAGCTAACCGCACTACTCAATGTACCCGCTCGGCCATTTGTGGCCATTATCGGAGGCGTCAAGATATCAACCAAAATCGAGGTTCTAAAAAGTCTGCTCAATAAAGCCGGCACCGTAATAATTGGTGGGGCAATGGCCAATACATTCTTGCAGGCCCAGGGCTACCAAATCGGTAAGAGCATTACCGAAAAAGACTATATCGCTACAGCCAAAGACATCATTGAATACGCCAAGCAAAATAATGTACAGCTGATTATGCCCACCGACTTTGTGGTAGCCGAAAAAGCCCAGCACGGCGCCCGTCACCGACAAGTTGCCAGCGATAAAATCGAAAATAATGACATCGCCTTGGATATTGGCAAAGAAACAATGAAAAGCCTTTGGCCAATCATTAAGTCGGCTAAGACGATTTTTTGGAATGGAACTCTTGGAATGGCCGAGATATCAGATTTTGCCTGGGCCAGCAGAGATTTGGCGCATATGATAGCTCTACGAAAAAATGACGCCGACACAGTTATTGGTGGGGGCGACACAGCAGCTTTTATTAGCAAGCTTGCGATGCGCGACAGGTTTGGCTTCGTTAGTACCGGCGGTGGTGCCAGCCTGGAGCTTTTGGCAGGCACCAAGCTGCCTGGCCTGGAAGTTCTTATGCGCGAATAAGATCTAGTTGTTATTTAGCGCAAATCTTTGGTGTCACGAATTCTATTGAGTCTAAATGGCAATGTAGGA
>JBAXMM010000072.1:0-2534 GCA_037134295.1 bacterium | reverse complement strand
GGGGCTATTTTTTATGTTTGAGCGGGCTCGATACCCAGGGTTCGGTGTAGTAAAGCGCGCAGACCTAATAACAAACTTGTTTGGTTATTTGTCGAGCACTTTACGAAAAAGTCCGCCGCGGCGGACGCTATCCCTCCTTGCCCACCAATATAATCTCCCCACCAGAGGTTATTTTTTATGGATAGGGTAAATTGCGATAACGAACTTCTATGGGCTTTTATTATCTATCAACAGTAGTATAATAGATATATAAATAAGCGGAGGATGCATGACTGTTATTTGGATAGTATTAGCGGCAATAGTGGTTTTGGCGGCAGCATTATGGGCCAGTTATAATAGCCTAGTAAGGTTGCGCATTAAGGCCGATGAAGCCCTGAGCGACATCACAGTCCAGATGAAGCGTCGATTTGATTTAATCCCGAACCTCATTAGTACCGTCAAGGGTTATGCCAAACACGAAAAGAGTGTACTAGAAAATGTCACCAAAGCCAGATCGGCCGCAATGGGTGCAGGCAAAGGGGATATGTCTAAAAAAGCCGAAGCCGACAATATGCTAACCTCGACCCTAAAGAGTCTATTCGCAGTTGCCGAAAGCTACCCAGACCTCAAGGCCAACCAAAACTTTATTCAACTTCAGACAGAGCTGGCTGACACCGAAGATAAGATTCAAGCCAGTCGTAGACTTTACAATTCGAATGTCACAGACTTCAATACTAAATTGAAAGTTTTTCCGACTAACATCATCGGCAACATGCTCGGATTCAAATCCATAGATTTTTTTGATGTGGCCGAATCTGAAAAATCAGCAGTCAACAAGGCTCCAGAAGCTAAATTTTGAAATACATAATTAACCAGTCTATAAAAAATGAAAAAAGATAACAGACACATTCCAAAGCTCAAGATATGGAAGCTATATAAGCAAACATTGGAGGAGTGGAAAGACAACTACCAGGTTTATTTTAAAATCATCTTGATTATCGCTTTGCCGGTCGCAGTGCTAGGCATTTTTCAAAACGACGGCGTGCTAGGGGATTACAGTATCGCAAGCTCTATCGTATGGGCTTTTACATTTATCGCAGTTATAGCTTTCGCTATCAACAGACCTAAATTACAAAATACAAAACTGGCTACGATTTATTCTTTCGCTAGCTCCAGATTCTTGCAATATATCGCAGTCAGCCTTATCTTGGCGCTATTTGCATTACCAATATTTTTGAGCCTAGTAGGCTTGTTTGTATCTTTGCCGGTCTTTGGCTTGCCTCCAGCGATATTTTTACCTTTGTCGGTCGGCAGTTTTCTGTTGAGCTCATACTTGCTAGCAAGGTTTGGGCTGGCTCAAATAATAGTGGTCGCCACTACAAAATCAACTTTTGAATCGCTTAAAAATAGTTCGCTGTTAACTAGCAAAAATAGATGGCGCATATATTTTGGTACTTTCCTATTGCTTCTGCTGTTTATGCTGGTTCTGACATCGGTGCAATTTTTGCTTACGCTCAACCAGTCGGTGGCTCAAAACCAATACATATCGGGCCTGGTTAGTGCTATTGAGGCTGCCGTATTTGTGCCGATATTTTTTATATTTCAATCCAAGATGTACAGAGATCTAAATGAATAAAGATCAGGCCAGGGATAGAGCCAAAGAGCTCTCTGGCGTAATCAACGACTACCGATACCGTTACCACGTGCTAGGAGATCCGTCTGTCACAGATGAGATTTATCAAAGCCTAACCCGCGAATTAACTAAAATCGAAGAGACCTATCCAGACCTAGTAACACCCGATTCACCAACTCAGAGAGTTGGAGGTAAGGCTTCGGCAAAATTTGAAAGTATCCCGCACCAACGCCCAATGCTCAGCTTAAATGACGTTTTCGATATCGCCGAGCTAGAGGCTTGGGAGCAGCGTGTACATAAGCTAACCAAAAAAACTAATCTAGATTATTATATAGAGCTCAAGATGGACGGATTGGCTATGGCTCTGCAGTATGAAAAAGGTTTATTCGTACGCGCCATAACGCGTGGCGATGGTAAGACTGGCGAAGACGTTACTCATACCGTCAAGACAATTCAGACCATACCACTAAAGTTGCGTCAGAGCGATAAGGTATCGGCTGAGGTTTATGATTTTTTTGAAATCCGCGGGGAAGTAATAATACCCAAAAAAGATTTTGACAATATCAATCGTCAACGATCCAAAGACGGACTGCCATTATTTGCTAACCCGCGTAATGCTGGGGCGGGTACTGTCCGCCAGCTCGACCCAGCTGTAGCCGCGAGCCGTAATCTAAAATTTATTGCCTATGCGGTAGAGATGGATCTGCCGGGCCTAACTAGCCATGCAGACGAGCACAATATGGCCCGCGAACTCGGCTTTATGGTGGAGCCAAATGACCAGTTTGTTTCGAGTGTAGCAGAGATCCGAGCTTACATCACCAAATGGTCTAAGGCGCGCCAAAAATTGCCATATCAAACTGATGGGCTAGTAATTACTATCAATGACAATGCCGAATTTGAGGGTCTAGGAGTAGCTGGCAAG
>JBAXMM010000071.1:0-2619 GCA_037134295.1 bacterium | reverse complement strand
CTAATAATACCGGCCTTCCACCAAAAGTAGGTACCGTTTTGTGGGTACCTAAAGTAGCCGGTATTTTTATTCCAGCTCCAGCGGTACATCGAAAAACCGAATTTTTCGGCAAATGGCCCGATTAAAGGGAAGCCAAACTGGTCGGACTGCGTAAGTATTACTGGCCTAGTACTAGCGACAGACTTTAGCGCTACGAGCTCTTTTTGTAGCTGCTTGTTGGTTAGTAGGGAACTAGGGCAATTACCAAAGCTCTTTAATAAAAACTCGTTTTCGAGCTGCCACTCGCCTACGGTCGGGTTGTTTTTATAATGCTCGGCTACAGCCTTGATCATATCGGTCGCTTGGTCGGAGGTGGCGATGGTGTTATTGGTATCAACCCAGCTAGGGTAATAACACTCTGGGTAGCGAATGTTTTTTTGACCGACAATCAAGATAATCTTGGCATCGCGCTTGCCGGCTTCAGACACCATCCAGTCGAGCTCGGTAAAATCGTATTGACCTTTGGCTGGCTCAATACGATTCCAGTAGGCCGGTATACGAATATTCTTAAAATTCAGCTCTTCTAGCAAACCGATATAGTTGGCGCGCCAGTCGCTACCGTAGCGCTCGGATTGGATTTGCGAAAAGCTAACACCAATTACTTCGGGCTGTAGTCTGTTAATGCGATTGTATCGTAGCATCACCATTAGGCTCTCAAAAGCTAAGATAAATACAATAATAAATACCACAAATGCAAACTTTGTGGCTTTTTTATTTCGCAACCTACTGTGAATTTTTTTCATGTGATTAAATTATACCTGAAATTAAAACCGGCCCTACAAAAACGTAGGGCCGGTAGCTACTTTTTTGCAGTAACTTTGATATTTCTGAGCATTGCTACTCGACGTTTTTCGGTAGTACCACCCCATATGCCACGCTCGTTATTGAGCATAGCATACTCTAGGCACTGGGCCTTTACAGGGCACGAGTTGCAGGCTTCGATAGCCATATTGATAAGGGATTTGGTTTCTGCAAAAAAAACCTTATAGTCCATGTCTTTGCATGCACCTTTTGACTTCCAGTCGGCAAATGTATCTATGATACTTGAGTTTGTCCTCATTGGGCTCTTTTCGGTTTGGGTACTATTGGGTACTAAATAATTTAACGAGATGACAAGTTTTGCTTATTTATATTGGTAAGTTTACTCTGAAGACCATTGCAGCGCAACATATTTTAGGCGCCGAGCTTTATTTATTTTTAAATAAAAATACCCCATCGCAAGATGGGGCTAAGGTAAATTCAGCTCGGCCAACCCATAGGGTTAGATTCGCGCCGACGCAAGTGCTTTTTTGTCTGCGATATTTTACGCAGCAGTGCTGGACCGTCATCGCTCGCGATGATATCGCCTAGCTCCGCCAAGTCGGACCGTAACAAATTAATGAGGCCTGTGTACGCTCGGCTTGGCCCCGAAGTGGGCAGCATTGACTCTAGGTCAGATATTATTTTCGGACGCAAATTCCTGACCTCTTTGTTTTTGACCAGTGAGAGGGTATTGGAAAACTCCCCAAGCAAGTCCTCTAAAAACATAATGCGCCGTATTTTATTACGGGCAACTAGGCTGTCCAAGGCATTTAAGTAGCCGTTATGGTTGATTACTTTTAAGCCATAGCCAAACGGGTTGCAATGATACAGCTCCGAACTGCGCTCAAATTGTTGGGCTACGGTCGAACTACGACCAAAACTCAACAGCCTATCGAGCCAGACGAGCTCCTGCTTAAATGTATCTAGCACTAGCCCACCGAACCCTGCTCGATTACGAGCAGAATGAAGAGATATTGCATCGAATGTTAGCTGGTCTCTTAAAAGACGATCAGTCATTACAAGCTGAGCACTTTTTGCCCCAGGGTTGTATCTGCCCCTGCTGTCTTTGAGGTCAATAACGTCGCTAAGTACTTCGCCAGCTTGGATTCGGCTGATTGTTCTGGCACCAAGTAGCTTTGAGCTGTAGCCGCTAAGCAGCTGGCTAAAATACTCAATTGCTAGTGGGTTTGAACCAATAGCCGACCAGCTGTTGGTAAAGCTTTTAATAGCAACACTATTGCCCAGACGAATACTTTCGATTGTGTCTCGAGAGCAAGCGATACTATCGGCACTGTCTTGGCCAGACCTACCTAGCGAGAATACGTCCCAACTTTGGTAGTAGGTTAACTTGGGGTTTTCGGGCCGTACAACAGCCAAGAATTCGCCCACGCGACCAACATCCTTAGGGTGAAAAGCTTCAACAATAAGGTAGTGTTTGTTGGTCGGGTCATTAAGAATTTTCTTTACTCGGTACTTTCCAGCCTTTGAGATACGACTAGCGCCACCAAGCTTATATACTTCTGGAGCTCCGAACTCTAACATATTTAAGGACCTTTCGTTGTCGAGGTACATTTACGGCGGTAGTTTAGCACATTGACAGCTTGACTTCAAGCCTTCCAACAGATTATAATCCTTTGGTAATAGCACAATATTCCGGACTTCCGCCAGCTGGCGGATCAATGGTAAAGAGCCCCGAAAATGTAATCCGGAGTAGCTCAATGGTAGAGCACCGCCCTGTTAAGGCGATTGTTGCCGGTTCGAGTCCGGCCTCCGGAGCCA
>JBAXMM010000070.1:0-2733 GCA_037134295.1 bacterium | reverse complement strand
GAATCTATTAATGCCAAGCTATTAATTAGAGCTGGTTATATATACCAAGAAATGGCTGGAGTTTACGCATTTTTGCCATTGGGCTTGAAAGTTATTAAGAATATCGAAAGTATTGTCCGTGAAGAAATCGATAAAATCGGAGAAGAACTTCTGTTGCCGTCACTCTCAGGAAGGGACCGATGGCACGCCACTAACCGTCACGATAGTATCGATGTCTTGATGAGTACCAAGCCAGCCAACGAAAAAGCCCTGGCAAAAAGCAATACCGAATATATTCTGAATTCGACCCACGAAGAGCTCATTACTCCAATGGCTAAGCACTTCCGTACTAGCTATAAGGATTTTCCTTTTGCCCTGTATCAAATACAAACCAAGTTTCGCAACGAACCAAGAGCCAAATCTGGGCTGCTGCGAGGCAGGGAATTTATTATGAAAGATCTCTATAGCTTCCACACCAGCGAAGCCGACCTCAATGATTTTTATGAAACTGCCAAAGCTAGCTACAATGCCATCTATGACAAGCTCGGCATTGGCGAAGACACCTATATTACGCTGGCTTCAGGCGGCGATTTTACCTCTAACTATTCGCACGAGTTCCAGACTGTGCTAGAAAGCGGCGAAGACACCATATACCTCGATAAGAAAAACAACATTGCTTACAATAAAGAAGTCACTACGCCAGAAGACGCCAAAAAGTTGGGCGTCAATTTCGATGATCTAGAGCAAGTCAGGGCTTGCGAGGTAGGCAATATATTCCCGCTTGGTACTAAGTTTTCAGAGCTTCTAGACTACAAATACTCTGATGCCGAAAATGCTCAGAACGTAGTCTGGATGGGTTGTTATGGAATCGGAATATCAAGACTGATGGGCGTAATAGTAGAGAAGTTTGCTGATGAAAAAGGGATTGTCTGGCCCAGCGAAGTTGCACCGTACCAGTACCACATTATTGCGCTCAGTGACGAGGCCAATATTAAGGCCGGCGAGGATGTTTATCAGGCCCTCGGTGCAGAAGCCTGTCTATTTGATGACAGGACCAATGCCAGCACTGGCGAAAAATTTGCCGATGCCGATCTTATTGGATGTCCAGTGCAGATCGTAATTAGCCGTCAGACTCTCGAGCAAGATAGCGTCGAGGTTATTAGCCGATCAGGCAAATTCGATAGCTTTATGTGTAGATTGGGCGAAGTCGAAACGATACCTACCAGGTTGACATAGTCTAAAAGAATAACATAAGCTTGTTAAATATAATTATTTCGTTCATACTGATTTTATTAATAAAGGAGTTTTATGTTAGATTTTATAATTACCAATTGGTTAGGAATTGTTTTGGCTTCGTTTTTGGCGGTTATTGTTGCTGTTGTTTGGCATTCACCACTCGTGCTTGGTAAAGTATGGCAAAAAGAAGCCGGCATTAAATCTAAGGACATTAAGAGCATCTCGGTTACTAATTATTTGATTGCTCTATTGATGATACTTTTGACTGCGGTAGTACTAAAAAGATTCCTGGTTATCACTAACCCCGAGACATTATTTGAGGCAATCAAGCTTTCTATTTGGATCTGGGTCGGCTTTATGGTCACATATGTTGTGGTTGGCGGAATTTTTGAAAAGGTTTCAAAAAAACTGATGGTAATCGATTTGGTTGGCCAGGTGCTGATACTAATTACAATGATCTCTGTCTTGTATTACAACTAAACAGCCCAAAGCAAAATTAGAACTTAATAATTACAGGTTCGGGCTCTAGTTCGATACCATACTTTTCCATCGCTGCATTTTGTATCCTTGTCACTAAATGCTTAAGATCTTTTTGTGATGCACCACCTTTATTTTCTAGTACCAGAGCATGATTGGGGTCAACTCTGACTTTTTCGAGCTCCAAACCCTTGAGCCCAAGATTTTGTATCAGCCAGCCGGCGGCTATTTTATAATTACCACCTTCAAGAGGAATTATTTTGGTATCCTCTGGATATAATTTAACATCTGGGTTTTGCTGCATTATTTTCTTGGCAACGAGCTCTGTCACGATCGGATTTTTGAAAAAAGAGCCTGCATTGGGCATTACCGATGGGTCAACAAATTTACCACTACGGATTTCTAGTACAGCCTGGCGTATCTGCTCTAGGTTGGGGCTGGCGATATTGTGCGATTCAAAGTAGCTAATAACGTCCTTGTAGTTAGGTACTCCAGGGGCTTGCTTAGATAGCTCAAAAACTACACTTGTAATTATGTATCGACCCTTGAGCTCGGATTTGAATATGCTGTCTCGGTAGCCAAAGCCACAATCTGCTTTTGTAAGGCTTGTTAGCTCGCCACTTTTGGTGTCAAAAACCTCAACTGATTTAACGGTATCTTTCAGCTCTTGCCCGTAGGCACCAATATTTTGAACAGGAGTTGCCCCAGTGAGCCCGGGTATACCTGATAATGCTTCTATTCCTGCAAAGCCCAGTTCAACAGTCCTCCGGACGACTGCATCCCAGTCTTCACCAGCCCCAACCTTAATATCTGCCGATTTTTCTGATTCGCTAAGTACAGCGAAGCCCATAATGCTAATTTTTATAACTAGTCCGTGAAATATACCGTCGTCGAAGATGGTATTGCTACCGCCACTCAGCACTAGGTGGGGTAAATTATTAGACTTCAACCAAGCAAATATTTCTGGCAATGAATTCGGTGAAGTAACCTCAGTATAAAAGGCGGCCTGACCGCCAATTTTGAAGGTTGTTAGTTCTCCGA
>JBAXMM010000069.1:0-2760 GCA_037134295.1 bacterium | reverse complement strand
GTCAAGGTCTATACTGTTGGCAATCCTGACGGCGATTATTATTCTAAAGAAATATGTGGCGGCCCACATGTCAAGCACACCGGTCTAATTGGCAAGTTCAAAATTATAAAAGAAGAATCTAGCTCAGCCGGGGTACGCCGAATAAAAGCAGTCGTCGAGTAGTAATCAAACCGATAGAGTTCGGCTCAGTCGTTGCAAGATGTTCTCGCCTAGCGTCTGAGAGCCAATAATATCTAGACCCAAATTAGCCAACCCCATCGGCGTAATGTCTTGGGGGCTATTGAGTTTGCCGGTACTATCGCGAACTCGATTGACATCTTCGGGGCTAACAAAATCGACGGTTGGTTTGCGGGCAAAAGCCGAAGACTTATACCAATCGCCATTTGTCAGGGCTTTTTTGATTTCTGGCAAGGCACTGCCGCCGCCACAAAGTAAAATGCGAGGGGGCAGGTGATCGAGCTGGTCGAATTCTGCCAAGCCTAGCTCGATGCCTGAAAGCCAAACTTCGATATCGCTTTTTAGGGCTTCGGCGACAGCTTTGTGGCGTTTATCATCGAGGTCGTTAGCCGAGTACTTGAGCTTGATAGCTTCGGCTTCATCAAAACTAACACCGAGTGTTGAAGCGATTCGTTTTGTAAAGCTCCGACCACCGATGGCAAACATTTGAGTACCCTGTACGCCGCCGTTATTTACAACAGCAATATCGCTAGTACCACCACCGATATCAATAAAGATTGCCGAGAATTCTGTGCTGTCGTCGGCGCCAACACTCTTGGCTACAGCAAAAGGTTCGGCGGCGATATTGATACAGTTTAGATCTAAATCCGAGGCGATAGTTTGGAGTGCGCCCAGGTGCACCATTGGTGCAAAAGCATTAAAAACCTGAATCGTTACATCTTTGCCCTGAAAGCCGATAGGGTTAGTAACTCGGTAGCCATCGATTTTGACATCGACCACGGCGGCGTTAACGAGCTTGACCTCCATCTCGTCGCTACCAGTTTCCCAGCGCAACTGCTTGCGTACGGTATCGAGGGCTTGCTTTTGAATTCGCCCGATAATGTCTTGGAGTTCGCCCATATCAATCCGTACCTCTGGTTTGGTGCGTCGGTAGCTAACACTTGAAGTTCCGCCCTTCACTAGCTCGCCAGCTATTCCCAGTATGGCGTCTTTGGCCACCACACCGGCTTCTTGCTCGGCCTTGCGCAGGGCGGCATCGCAATTATCGACCACCCCAGCAATGTCGGTCACGGCGCCATTGGCCATATCAGAAAGCCGCTGTCGTTTTTTGCCAGTACCGATGATTTTGACATACTGAATTGTTTTGCCGGTCTTCTCAGAGGTCTTGTTGATGACCTCACCGATTAGAGCCTTCACAAACTCTGTACCAATATCGAGCGACACAATATACTGCGGCCCTTCGGACTTTTTTAGTTTAGGTAGTTTCAATTTCATCCCCTATATTGTAACGCTTATGTAGGCACTTGTACCAGAGCTAATGACAAATAAAAATTATTATGCTAGTCTCTGGGTAGCACCTTCAAGTATCAATATCCGCCAAAAAACCGACCAGGAGGCAATGATGCCGCTTAGCTATTCACCAAGAAATGCAATTAGCACTATCAACGACTCGTCGCGTCGAGTTTTTGAGTGGAGTGTTCGACCCATAGTATTGGCCCTTTGGCCCAGACGCCACAAGTGGTGGGCCCGAAACCTCGCCAACATAATTAGCACCATACGGCTACCAATATCTGTCGTGGTTGTGATTATGGTTTATCCGGCCTACACCCAGCGCGATATAAAATCGCTCTACGCCGGACTGTTTGTAATGCTATTAGTACTTTTAAGCGACGGCATCGACGGCGCATTAGCCAGAGGGCTAATGACCACCAGCCGTTACGGCAAAGCGATCGACCCATTGGCCGATAAGTTTTTTTATCTTTCGATGGTGGTCTGCTTGGTCGTTGGGGCATGGCAAACAGTGCCACGAGAAACCGTAGTGGCTTTTGCCATATTTTTACTACCGGCAATTTATTTTGAAGTTCGACTGGTAATAATTGCCCTAGTTGTCGATAAAGAATGTCGGCATCGCCAATCGGCCGAGCCAGCTGGCTCGAACATCTGGGGCAAGGCCAAATTTGCCTTGCAATCTGGAGTTGGGCTCTTGGGTTTCGGTATACCATGGGTCACGGCCGGCTTTTCGCTTGCCACCGGCATGCTAGTGCTGGCACTACCAATGGCCTACCTGAGCCTCAAAGGCCACCAGCTCGACCTCGAGGCAATTCGCCTTAAGCCTATAGCACTTGGTGCTAAATTAGCACCCACCACACCCCCTGAAGTTTAGGGGGTGTTTTATTTGTCACAAAATTACCGAAATGTATGTTAATTTATCGATGACTATTACTAATCTTAAACTTCTTGAGGTATAATAACAGGTATGTCAAACGAAGCCAGCAAGAGCAACGATCCAGCAGTGCTTTATCTGGATGCTGATACCGAAATAACTGAAGCTATCGAGAAACTAAAAAAGTCTACCGATACTGAAGTTCGTATTGTAGTGCCTTCAAGATCAGCTTTGCTGCAAAGTTCTGTCAATGTTAAGCTCCTCAAAAAATCCGCCAAAGACTCCAAAAAAGATCTAGTCTTGGTTACCAACGATAAGATTACCAAAAACCTAGCTGGCGCCGCCGGAATCGCAGTGGCCTCGAGCGTCAAGGCCATGGCTCATGTACCAGATATCGAGCAGCCACCGAGTAGAGGCGC
>JBAXMM010000068.1:0-2874 GCA_037134295.1 bacterium | reverse complement strand
AGCTCCAGCTGCAGTAACACCAGCTCCAAATCCAGTAGCTCCAGCTCCAGTTCTAGAAACAAGTGGCAGTTCTGTTGCCGAGCTCGATAGAACCATTTCAGAGCTTAGTGCAACTCCTATCAAACCAACTATTAATCCTGAATTACCGCAGGACGCACAATCAATCTTGCCCAATACTGCCGTACCTCTCGACCCGATCAATACAGCAGCACTACCAGGCGTCGTTACTCCAGAGGCTCCTGTAACGCCCGCTGCTCAAGTTTCTCCACCCATGCCTCCAGCAACCGAGCTACCGTCTACAGCGATGCAAAATCCTACAAACCAGCAGCTCAATGCCTCGGACATATACCAGTCAGCAGATGTTCAAGTGCCAGGCCCGCTGCCTGCTGCGCAGCCGCTAGCCGCACCCCCGTTACCTGCCACCAATTTGCCAGCCAGCACTTTACCACAAGAGCCAATGCAACTAAGTGACCAAAACGGCGTATTGAGTGATGCTCAGTTCGATGAGCTCCAAAACTCACTCGCACCAGCCCCGCCAACAGTAGATAGCTTGGCAGCTGCCAGCAGCCCTGCCCCAGTGGCACCGCCTGTGCCTACAGAGGCGATTAGTCCGCAGCCTATTACCGCTCCACCACAGACTAACGATATTTATTCAAATCCTGTGCCACCTAGTAATTTAGCTGTTAATTCTGCTGCAATCGAGCAGGTATCAGCCGGTCTACCAGATGCTTCAAACAAGACCTCGTCTATCAAAAAAGTACTCAAGCCAGCCGGCGTTGCGGTTAGTATCGTGACTCTATTTATGGTTGGTGCGTACATATGGAAAGTTAACTATCCGAACTTAGCATTTAAGATAGCTAGTGCTAAGGCTGGGATCGTTGCGACAGTGCCGGGATATATGCCGAGTGGCTTTGACTTGGGAGGTGAAATACAAACCAACCCCGGATCAATCAGCTACAGCCTACAAAGTAGCCAGTCTGGCAAAAGGATACTAATATCGCAGTCTAAAACCGACTGGGATAGTCAGGCTCTTGCCGAAAATTACGTTGCCCCCAAAGCAGAGAATTACCTAGCCCTACAGGCTCAAGGACTAACAATATACATAATGAGTAAAAACCAAGCCACATGGGTCAGCCACGGAACGTGGTACAAAATCGAAAGTTCCGACTCGTCTCTCGACCAAGACCAGATTGTTAGATTGGCTACAAGTCTGTGAGCGACAAGGCCTGGGAAGATCTTATAGATCTCATAGATAACAAGTATACCCTAGACACAACTGAAAAAAGGCAAGAACCCCTCGAAGACAATCGTAAGCTGAGCGAAACTATAGAATCTATAGGTTTCGAAAAAGATAATATCAAGTACAAAATAGAACGTATCACAGGGCCACGGATAATTGACAAAAAGACATTCTATTCTGGCCAGGGAAGCTCTAATAGAGTCCAATATATCTACGATCCAGAGGAGACTTCATCAAAAGTAGTTTGTTATAAGCAGTTGCCAGATGGGCACTACAACGAGATATCACCTGAAGATCTAATGATGTCATCTTAATTCTGGTATAATATGGGCTATGAACAAAGCTATTAGAGTACGATTTGCCCCAAGCCCAACAGGTTTCTTGCACGTAGGTGGGGTTCGAACTGCCTTATTTAATTATCTTTTCGCCAAGGCTAGTGGCGGCAAGTTTATATTGCGTCTTGAGGATACCGATAGGGAGCGGTTTGTAGAAGAAGGAGTCGATCAGATTATCAGCTCGCTCGATTGGCTAGGTCTGCACCCAGACGAAGGCGTGTGGTACGAAGAATTGGCAGGTGAGCACGGCCCCTATGTGCAGTCCAAGAGGCTAAATCATTATCGCCAGTATGCTAACGATATGATCAAATCTGGCCAGGCCTACTACTCCAGAACTTCACCTGAGCAATTAGAGGCTTTAAAAAATGAAGCAATGCTAGCTAAGCAGCCTTTTGTTTATAACCACTCGATGGAGCCAGCATCCGACAACGATACCGATACCGAGGGACTACCTATCAGGCTCAAAGTGCCTGCCGGAATTACCAAATGGACAGATGAGGTGAGGGGAAGTTTCGATACCAAAAATGAGCTTATCGATGATTTTATTATTATTAAGGCCGATGGCTACCCAACGTACAATTTCGCTAATGTCATTGATGATTATCTTATGAAGATATCCCATGTTATTCGTGGTGATGAGTTTATTAGCAGTACAGCTAAGCATGCCTTGCTTTACGATATGTTGGGCTTTGGCAGACCTGCGTGGGTGCATTTGCCGCCAATTCTTGGTCCAGACGGAACCAAAAAACTCAGCAAGCGCGACGGCGATGTCAATGTACTCGACTATAAGGCTAAGGGATACCTACCCGAGGCGCTACTCAACTTTCTCTCGCAACTCGGTTGGAATGATGGTACTACTCAGGAAATTTTCTCGCCTGAGGAGCTGATAGCTAAGTTTAGCGTTGACCGTATTCAGAAAAGTCCAGCCGTTTTTGATGCCCAAAGGCTAGATTGGATGAACGGCGAATACCTCCGCAATAAGCTCTCTGAAGATGAGTTTATAGAGCAAGTTAAGCCGTATCTTCCAGAAACCTGGCTAGAGGATAAGAATTATTTCAAGAGTGTATTGAGACTCGATCGCGACCGCATCAAAAGGCTCGACGAAGCAAAATACATTATGGAAATATTTTTTGATACTCCAGCCGTCGACAAGCAGTTGCTTTATAAAAAAGATGACGCTAGTACAGTTGAGGGTTGGATCACCAAAACAATTACTGCCCTAGAAGCTAACGAGTTTACCCACGATAGTATCGAGGCAACCCTACGCGACCTAGCTGGAGAGATGAACGTCGGAGCCGG
>JBAXMM010000067.1:0-2925 GCA_037134295.1 bacterium | reverse complement strand
GGTCTTCGAACAATCCTTAAATGCAGATTAGTCCGCTAGTCTGTTGCTTTCTTGGAGCTCGATGTCGGCGTAAGGCAGAGTAGGTGCAGCAAAAGCGGTACTTAAATAGCGAATTAAAATAAAATAGCACTAGCCTAAGGCGTCTAGGGGCCAGACGACAGTAGACAGGGGGTTTTATAGTCCGAGTAGATAACACTTATGGTGTATTGACAAAATCAACTATATATGATAGAATTACACGAATAAGGCTAATCTAGCTTTATTGATCTTTTGACAAAACATTTGATTGTTTAGTTTTATAACCTAAAACTATTCATGAAAAGAAGGCAATGTAAGGTCTTCGGACAATTGGTACTTAGTTTAGCCCACCATTAAGCTACTAACTATTAAAAGTATTGGCTGTCCGAAGACCAGAAACATATTAGGTCATCGGGCCAAAGAAGCTAAATTAGTTTTTTTGGAACTACACACCCTGAAAGGGGCTTGTTATGGCATACGTATTGTCCCCCGAAATCGAAGTAGGAGAGTTGTTTGAAATAGAACAGCTCTTCGATAGCCCAGCCCAGGCTTTGGCCTGGATGGAAGAATACATCGAGCTTGTGACCTTGGCCAAAAAGCCAGGCACGCTCGAATTCATTGAGCGCCTGAAGCTCAGCTTGAACTCGGGTGACCAAGAGTCGGAAGCGTTTGCAACACTTTCACTGGTTCGCCTCATTGAGGCCCAGGCAGCCTGGCTTCAAGCCAGGCCAGCTTGGACGGCCTTTGGCCGAATGGAGGAACTGAAGTCAGCTGTTGCTGACATCCGTGACTCCAGCACGAGCGACGAGGAGCACGAGGTCATCAAAACCTCGTTTCTGGAAGAGCATCGTAAGCTGCTCGACCAGGCAGAGCAGTCTAGGCCAAATGCCGAGACTGTAAGTAAAATCCTTGCCGACACAGCCTTTAGGGATTGGGTTAATACCCAGTTCAAGAAAGACTGGAACCGTGCTCTTGTAGCCCGGTGTGGTCATGATGTTGAGCGTTGGGTGCTAGTCGCACCAAACTCTCTCAAGATTATGGCGAACACCCTCAAGGATTTGCGTCGTCAGTACGATGCAAAGCTCCTCCGGCCGTCGGAATCTCGTCGGCAGAAAGTCAAGAACCCCGGGAGTGCCGCTCGTCGACACCCCCGGACACCGAAAGTCTAAATTTTGGTTGGCGAGGGGAATCCTCCTCCTGCCCGGGGTAGAGACCTCAACCCAACCAAAACACAGCTGCATCTGTATAACTTGCACGGGGCCCGGACAATTTGTCCGGGCCCTAATTCTTTTAATTTATAATTATTATTAGCTTTAGCCAGTTAGTATCTTGATTTTTGGTTCGATAAAAGCAATAATCGATACACAGAAGCCACTAGCACCTTATATATCTACAGGAGGATCATGCCAGCGTATAAGCCGAAAGACGAGCAACGTATAGCCTTAGACACTTTAAAAAAATATAGCAGTTCCAATATTAAGGCTAGGCATATACGCGCGCAGATAGAGGCAATTGATCTAGAAGATGCCGGGCGAAGAGAAATTATGAGATTACTCGCACTTTGCCGTAGGGTAGAGCAGTACTACACAAAAAGCATGTCGCAAAAGTAGCCCGCCGGCACATTTGCTAAACTTTCATAAAATCTCGTAATCACAACTACACGAGAGGGGTCCAAATGCAATTTGCGTTTGGACCCCTATAAATTTATGATGGTACAATAGAATATAAAGGAACAATATAAATGATTGACCCATCAAAAATTAAGCAACTAGATAAAAGCAAGATATTCGAAACCATTGGCGCCCAGCCCGATCAGCTTCGACGTAACTATGCCGACACCATGAGGCAAGATATTACTGCCGAGGACGGCGTGGGAGTTAGCAACATCATTTTAGCGGGCATGGGAGGCTCAGCGCTAGCTGGCAATATCATCAAAAACTGGCTTTATGATAATCTGGTGGTCCCTTTTGAAGTGGTTCGTGGCTACAACCTGCCTGACTACATCGGCCCTGATACGCTAGTGATTATTTCGAGCTATTCTGGAAACACCGAAGAAGCTCTAAGCTGCTACCAGCAGGCCCTGGGCCAAAACGCCCGTATCGTAATTATGACAGCCGGTGGCAAATTGGCTGAGCTAGCCAAACATAAAAATCACTCCATACTGGCCTTGCCAGAAGGCTTCCAGCCCCGATTGGCAGTATTTGCCGGCCTTAAGGCACTGGCTTGCTTATTTGAGGATATGCGCCTGGTTGCCACTACCGACCTACGAGGGCAGCTTATTAACACTGCCGATTTTTTGGACAATATAAAATTCGCAATGAGCCCCGATAACGAAGCTAACGACAATATCGCAATGCAAATAGCCGAAAAATTGGCCGGCAAAGTAGCAATTATATATGCAGGGTCCATGCTCGGGTCGGCCGCATACAAGTGGAAGATAGATATCAACGAAAATGGAAAACAAATGGCTTTTTATAACACCTATCCCGAGCTCAATCACAATGAGTTTCAGGGCTGGATGTTTCCTGCAAAAAAACAAGTAGTGTCGGTACAGCTACAATCGTCGCTCGACTCCGAGCAAATGCGCAAGCGTATGGATACCACCGCTAGGCTATTATCTGATCATGGCTTCAAGCCGATTATAGTAAGCGCCCAGGGCGAAACCAAAATAGCCCAACTCCTTAGTACGATATTACTAGGTGATTATGTCTCGGCATATATAGGCATCTTAAACGGTATCAACCCAACCCCGGTAGAACTAGTTGAGAAGCTAAAAAAAGAGCTTAAGTAGATAATCTGGTATAATTACCCCCTATGGAGAGGTCGCATAGTGGCCGAGTGCGCTACCTTGGAAAGGTAGTATGCGGGCAACCGTATCGAGGGTTCGAATCCCTCTCTCTCCGCCAT
>JBAXMM010000066.1:0-2958 GCA_037134295.1 bacterium | reverse complement strand
GTCCAGCCACTTATTTTTGCCAGCCTGTACCCGACCAGCCAAGAAGAATACCCCAAGCTCACCGACTCGCTCGATAAGCTCTCGCTCAATGATGCCTCGCTGTCATATACCAGCGAAAACTCAGTGGCCCTTGGGTTTGGGGTAAGGATTGGGTTCTTGGGTTTACTACACCTAGAAATCATCAAGGAGCGGCTGGAGCGAGAATTTGATCTAGACCTTATCGTCACCAGCCCCAGCGTGAGTTACCAGGTGAGCCTAACAAATGGTAAGGTCGAGATGGTCGAGCAAGCCAGCGCCCTACCAGACGAATCACAAATCGCAACTATCGCCGAGCCTTGGGTAAAAGGCGAAATCGTCACTCCATCTGAGTACATCGGCCCGGTGCTAGGGCTAATAGTTGAGGCTCGTGGCCGCCAAACCAAGCTCGAGTACTTCGACCAAACCCGTGCAGTGATAGGCTTTGAGGCTCCTTTGGCCGAAATCATTACAGATTTTTACGATGCCCTCAAAAGCCAAACCTCCGGCTTTGCTTCGCTAGCCTACGACTGGGACAGATATGAAGTAGGCGATTTGGTGAAGGTCGATATACTCCTAGCTGGCGAAAAAGTAGATTCGCTGGGAGCAATAATAGCCCGCTCCAAAGCCGATAATTATGGTCGAGATTTGTGCGAACGACTCAAGCAGCTAATACCGCGACAAAACTTTGAGGTTGCCGTACAGGCTGCAATTGGGGCTAAGTTTATTGCCCGCGAAACAATCTCGGCGGTCCGCAAAGATGTTACTGCTAAGCTCTATGGCGGGGACATTACCCGCAAAAAGAAACTGCTCCAAAAACAAAAGAAGGGCAAGGCCCGCATGAAGCAAATTGGCAAGGTCTCGATACCGTCGAGTGTTTTTATGGATCTAATAAAAAAAGGCTAGTTTGTTGCGAATTCTTGATGGCAGTATTATACTTATAGTTATTAAATAAGGACAACCATGGAAGATCATAATCAAGATAAAGTTAAGCATGAACACGAACAAGCAGCAGCTCAAACTAAAAAATCAGCTAACGGGGCAGTCATAGCGCTCGTAATTGCAATAATACTTGCCATAGCAGCCATTGGTGGTACTTGGTACTATATGAATAACAAGACCAAGAATGACAAAAAGGCCCAGGATGCCCAGATTCAGCAACTTCAAAAGCAGGTCGATGACCTGAAAAAGCAATCTGCCACAAAAGACGAGACTGCCGACTGGTTAACTTATGCTGATACATACGATAAATTATCTTTCAAATATCCAAAGGATTGGAAGCTAACTACTGTTGATAATACTACAGAAGTAAAGAGAGACGTTCCAGAATGGAAAGGGCCTTTTGTGGATGCTTATGTTACCTCCCCAGGTGGTTTTAAGATATCTCTTGTAAATCACATTTCAGGCATAGGTGGTACATGTTACCCCCCGTCTGAGTGCCCACAGAATCAGTTTGTATCAAAAGAAAAAATTATAACTCTATCGAATGGCGTGGAGTTGTATTTAGTTAAATACCAGATGTATGATGCTAGTAATAAGACCTTGCAGAGTAGAAAAATTGGCTTCATCGGAATAGACCCTAAAGCAGAAAATAAGCAGAGCGTAGAAAATTATCAAGGCCTTCCCCCGTACTTCTTATTCCCATCGCCTGGTGTAGACGGAGCGTTAACCGGATTTTCTGGCCCTAAACAGGACAACGCCAATTATCAGTCTAACTTAACTGCAGAACAGTATTTCGCTCAGCCAGAGCTACAAACAGCAGAGAAAATATTTAAGTCCATTAAGCAAATATAAAAACTTCAATTAGCACTCTTGACATAGGAGTGCTAATTTTTGTACAATAGTAAGCAAGTTGGCACTCTAGGGTGTTGACTGCCAATAAGGCTTGTATTACTATTAAAACAACGATGAATACTATATCTAAGCGACAAAGTGGTATTTTAGCTGAAATTGTTCGGCTTTATGCTGATAGTGCTGAGCCAGTTAGCTCGCGAGAGCTGGCAAATCATTTTGGCCTGAGCTCAGCTACCATCAGGGCCGAAATGTCGGCCCTAGAAGACGCCGGATTAATATCTCAGCCACACATTTCAGCTGGTCGAATACCAACTGACGCTGGCTACCGCCAATTCGTAAATGAAATTTCTAGCCAATCTTCACTATCTGGGCGCAGCATCCAGACTATCTCTAAAAGAGTCGATAGCCTCAAGGACCGCACCGACGGCGCTATCAAGATGGCCGCCGAAACGCTTAGCGACATGACCGGCAATATGGCTTTTGCAACCTTAAGTGACTCAGTTTATTTTCATGGCATGAGCCAGCTTTTTAGCCAGCCAGAGTTTATGGATATTTCACAAGTTGGTGAAGCAGCGCGTTTTTTAGACTCGATGCAAGGCTGGTTAGCTAGCGCCAATATTGATAAGATGCAAGTATACATAGGTCAAGAAAACCCTATTGCAAAGGCCAGCGGCCTGACTATGATCATCAATCGCTTTTCTAGCCCGTATTCTGACCAAAGCTATATTGGTATCGTAGGGCCAACTCGCCAAAGCTACGAGAAGGTCTTAAACTTGGTCGATGGTACTAGCAAGGCTCTGCAAGAAGTATTTAGCGAGTAAATAGTAACTCAAAAAAAGGATTAACAACCATGAAGCAAAATCTCAACCCTAACAAACCAAACAAAACTAGTAAGCCCAACGGTACCAAAAAGCCGCAGCCTAGCCAGGCCGACCAAGCTCAACTAAGAATAGCCGAACTGACTAATTCGTTGCAGTTCCTTCAAGCCGAGTTTGAGAACTTCAAGAAGCGTCAAAATGAAGAGCAAATGTCAACGATGCTTCGTGCCAAAGAAATAGTTTTGAGTGAAATGTTGCCAGCACTAGATAATTTTGATTTGGCAGCCACCCACTTACCAGCCGAGCTCGAAGGCAATTCGTGGGCTCAAGG
>JBAXMM010000065.1:0-2974 GCA_037134295.1 bacterium | reverse complement strand
AATCAAGACAAAGCTAAGCACGAACACGACCAAGCAGCTGCTCAAACTAAAAAACCAGGCAAGGGCCCAATAACTGCATTAGTTATTGTAATTGTCTTGGCTATCGTAGCCGTTGGCGGCACCTGGTATTACATGAACAATCAAGCCAAGAATGACAAAAAAGCCCAAGATGAGCAGACTCAGAAACTCCAAAAGCAAGTTAGCGACTTAAAAGACGCAGAAACATCTAGCGCACCCCAATCAGGAGATTCTGCTGCGATATTAGCCAAGTCAAAGGAAGTGTTTAATTATTGGACATCAAACAAGGCCAAAGATTATCAAGACTTGAAAGATAAAGGCTACATAACACAGGCACTACTAGATTTCCAGAAAAATCCCCCAAAGCAAGCTGATATTCTTTCGTGCTCTCAGAACCTAGCTGAAAAGTATGTATATAGTGATCCCACTGTCCAAAGCAGTAGTATAGCAGTTATGAACGTTGAAGGTATCTATTCATACTCAGGAATAAATGTTATAACATTGGGTTATGTTAAGGAAAATGGCACCTGGAAAATAAATACAGTTACATGCCCAACCATAGAAGCTCAGGCAAAGCAGTAGAATATGGAACAAAATACTAAACAATCTCACGAACTAGAAAAACAACCTAATCAAAAAAACGGAAAAGGAATGGTGGCGGCACTTGTTATTGTAATTGTCTTGGCTATCGTAGCCGTTGGTGGCACCTGGTATTATATGAATAACAAATGCAATAACGAGAAGAAGGCTAAGGATGAGCAGATTCAGCAGCTACAAAAGCAGATAGATCAATTAAAGAAAGATAAAGTAACTTCTGAGGTTAAAACTAAGACTTACATTACTAAATACGAACTATTGAAGTTCGCCTATTCTAATGGCTGGACAATGTCCGATACATCCACACCGAAAGAAGCTAACTCAATAACTAATTCTGGTATGGATGTTATTAAATTAACTTCCCCTGACGGCTTTATAGTTACTATTCAGGCTGGGCTGTACGGAATTGGTGGTAGTTGCGAAACTTGTAGTGTAGTATTTTCGGAGCCCCTCACAATTTTAGGCAAACAATATTATGTAAATTACATTCAAGACACCGACAATGGAAAAGGGGTATCGCGTATAATGTTAACCCAAAAGGCTGATGACTGGTTTGGTGGATTCAACGCAATAAATATCAAGGCTACTAATGGCGACCCATCAATAATTATGATTACTGCCAAATATGCCAACGGTAGTACTGCGGTAGTTAAAGATTTAAACTTCCTAAAGACTGACGCAAATGTTATTGCCTATAAGCAGATGCTCCAAAGCCTTAGCTACTAAGTTAGGTCGCCCAAATTAGCACTCTTGACAAGGGAGTGCTAATTTTTGTACAATAGTAGGTATGTTGGCACTCTAGAGTGTTGACTGCCAATAAAGCTTGTATTACTATATTAATAACGATGAATACCATAACTAAGCGACAAAGCAGTATTTTGGCCGAAATAGTCCGACTTTACGCCGATAGTGCCGAACCAGTTAGCTCTCGAGAGCTGGCCAACCATTTTGGTCTGAGCTCAGCTACCATCAGGGCCGAAATGTCGGCTCTAGAAGACGCCGGGTTAATATATCAGCCACACATTTCAGCTGGTCGAATACCAACCGATGCTGGCTACCGTCAATTCGTAAATGAAATCTCTAGCCAATCTTCGCTATCTGGCCGCAGCATCCAGACTATCTCAAAGAGGGTCGATAGCCTCAAGGATCGTACCGATGGTGCCATCAAGATGGCCGCCGAAACCCTTAGCGATATGACGGGTAATATGGCCTTTGCAACCTTAAGCGACTCGGTTTATTTTCATGGTATGAGCCAGCTTTTTAGCCAGCCAGAGTTTATGAACATCTCACAAGTCGGTGAAGCAGCACGGTTTTTGGATTCGATGCAGGGCTGGTTGGCTAGCGCCAATATCGACAAGATGCAAGTCTATATCGGCCAAGAAAACCCTATTGCCAAGGCCAGTGGCCTGACTATGATCATCAATCGCTTCTCGAGCCCGTACTCCGACCAAAGCTATATCGGTATCGTTGGGCCAACCCGCCAGAGCTACGAGAAGGTCTTAAACCTAGTCGACGGAACCAGTAAGGCCTTGCAAGAAGTATTTAGCGAGTAAAATAGTAACTCAAAAAAAGGATTAGTAACCATGAAGCAAAACCCCAACACAGCCAAACCAAATAATAGTAGCCTCAAGCCCAACGGCCCTAAAAAGTCGCAGCCTAGCCAGGCCGACCAAGCTCAGCAAAGAATTGCCGAATTGACCAATTCGCTGCAGTTACTTCAGGCTGAGTTTGAAAATTTCAAGAAGCGCCAAAATGAAGAGCAAATGGCAACGATGCTTCGTGCCAAAGAAATGGTTTTGAGTGAAATATTGCCAGCACTAGACAATTTTGATTTGGCTTCCACACACTTACCAGCCGAGCTCGAAGGCAATTCGTGGGCTCAAGGTATGGTTTATGTTGGTCAGCAACTAACCCAAAAGCTCGATGAGTTGGGTATAGAAAAGCTCAACCCGATTAACCAAGCATTTGACCATCATATTCATGAAGCAATCGAGCATGTCCAATCTGATAAGCCGGAGGGAATCATCACCGAAGTGATTACGCCGGGCTATCAGATAGGAGATAGAGTCGTCCGCCCGGCTCGCGTTAAAGTAAGTGGCGGAACCAACCCTGCAACCCAATAACTTAAATATTTAAAAAAGAAGGAGAACTATAAAATGGGAAAAATAATCGGAATCGACTTAGGAACAACAAACTCAGCAATGGCTGTAATGGAAGGTGGAGAAGCAACAATAATTGCTAACGCCGAAGGTGGCCGCACCACACCAAGTATCGTAGCGGTCAACAAAAATGGAGAGCGATTAGTGGGCCAAACAGCAAAACGCCAAGCAGTTATTAACCCCGACAACACCATTTTTAG
>JBAXMM010000064.1:0-3141 GCA_037134295.1 bacterium | reverse complement strand
TCCTACATTGCCATTTAGACTCAATAGAATTCGTGACACCAAAGATTTGCGCTAATTACAACTAAAGATTAATCGCGCATCAGAACTTCCAGGCCAGGCAGCTTGGTGCCTGCCAAAAGCTCCAAACTAGCACCACCACCTGTGCTTATGAAACCATATCGGTCTCTCATTGCAAGCTTGCTAATAAATGCTGCCGTATCACCGCCGCCAATTACTGTGTCTGCTTTATTTTTTCGAAGAGCTATCATATGCGCTAGATCCCTGCTAGCCCACGCGAAATCCGGTATCTCTGCTATACCAAGAGTTCCGTTCCAAAATATCGTCTTAGCCGACTTAATTATTGGCCAAATAGTTTTCATGGTTTCCTTGCCTATATCAAGGGCAATATCATCCTTTTCAATTTTGTTACTATCTACTTGATGGTGCTTAATACCTTGCCTTGGTTTTTTTGCCACAATAAAATCTTTTGGCAATATCAATTCAACCTTTTTTAGCCTAGCGTATTCAATAATGCCCTTTGCTGTACCAATATAGTTTTCTTCAGTAATGCTTTTGCCAATTTTTAGTCCTTTGGCCTGCAAGAATGTATTGGCCATTGCTCCACCAATTATTACTGTATCAGCTTTATTAATGAGGTTTTTTAATACCTCTATTTTGGTCGATATCTTAACACCCCCAATAATAGCCACAAATGGCCGTGCCGGCACATTCAGTAGGGCCGTTAGCCTTTCGTACTCTTGTTGCATAAGAAGTCCCGAGGCGTGCGGCAAAAACTTGGGCACTCCGACCATACTGGCGTGTGCTCTATGGGCGTTGGCAAAGGCGTCATCGATGTAAATATCTGCCAAGCCAGCCATCGACTTAGCAAAATTATAATTATTTTTCTCTTCAGCTCTGTGAAATCTCAGATTTTCTAGTAGGAGTATCTCCCCAGGCCTTAATTTACTAACTTCGAGCTCGACTTCTGGGCCTACGCAATCGTCTACGAATCCTACTGGCTTCTTGATTAGATCGGCGAGTACTTGCGCGACTGGTCTGAGGCTAAGGTTTTTGTCGAATCCATTTTCGGGACGGCCATTGTGACTGGCTAATATTATTTTACAATTCTTGGCTAGCAATGCTCGGACCGTAGGGATGCTTTGCTGAATACGGAATTCGTCTATAACTTTCCCACTCTCGACGACATTATAATCAACCCTTAAAAAAACAGTTTTGCTGCTATAATTGACATCTTTTAGTGTAAGAAGCTTAGGCATAGATTTAATTATATCATTAAGGCGCTGAAGTGTTTTGCACTTTAAGTTTTGCTTCAGCTTTTTTGTCGAGTTTTATAGAGTTGTGTATTGGCATGCTAAAACCAAATTCGCTGCCCTTACCAGCCTTAGATTTAAAAATTATCTTACCACCCTGATCTTCGACCACCCTCCTTACCAAGTAAAGACCCAGGCCTGTGCCATCAGGGCGTACTTCTTTAGCATTCTTAGCCCTAAACATCTTAGTAAATAGCTTAGCTTGTTGATCTACAGGGACTCCGATTCCGTTGTCAATAACTTTAAATATTATTTGTCTGCCATCCTGTTCTAGAATAACCTCAATCTTGCCCCCTCCTGCTGGAGGCTGCGAGTAATTGATGGCGTTATCAATAAGATTCATAATTGCTTGGCGTGTTTTGTTTTCATCCAATAACATTGCTGGGATATTAGACTTGGGTTTTCTTAAAGAAATATGTACTTTTTTAGAATTGGCAAAATTTTTGAGCGACTCGTACTCTTCACTAACAATCTTATTCAAGTCAATCTTCTGGGCATCGATATAAAATTTGCCAGCTTGCATACGACTAATATTTAAAAGGTCATCTATTAAGCGAGCCATTCTGTTACTACCATCGAGTACTAGGCTGATCGTCTGCTTTTGCTCTTTTGTTAGTTTCCCGAAATCCCCCTCATCGAGCATGCTGACATAGCCCTTGACGGTGGTTAGCGGAGTCCTGAGCTGGTGAGATGCCATACTTATAAACTCATCCTTAGCCTGATCAAGTTCCTTCAGCTGAAGATTGGCCTTTTTAAGATTGCTAGTTGCTGAGTCGACCTTGTGTTGCAGAGTTATATTGAAGTTGCTAATTTCTAAAAAAGCATTGGCGTTTTCTAGAGCAATACTCAGCTCTCCAGCTACAGTCACCAAGGTCCTTTTGTCTTCTTCGTTATATATTTCACCGCTGAGCTTATTGCCAAAGAGTATATAACCAAAGAATCCTTCGCTGGTTTTTAAGCTTAGGCTAGCAGTGATTTTGTGCTTCTTTAATATTTGAAGTTTTTCGCCGGTATTTAGCTCTTCGATATAATTGAGGCCAGTACCCAGACGGCTGAGGTCTGACAAAAGCATGCTATCGATAGTTGTTATAGATTTATCTGTTTTATAAACTAGTTCTTTTTTGTCTAGGACTATTATATCGATATAATCAATTTTCATTTTATTTTTAAGCTCTTCGGATACTTTAGTACAGAGGTCTTTAACAACTATTTCCTCAGCTAGTATTAGGCCGATCGAATTAATGAGCTGCTGTGGGTCGTACTTATCCCGATAAAAAATTGCATCTGTCAGTTTTTCGAAAAACAGCCTGATAGGTTGAAAAGTAAATGCCAAGAATATAGCCAAAAGCGTATCGATAGACTGTAATGTAGACTCCGACGTGCCTTGCGGCAATACTCTTAAAACTAGCTGGTAAGCAATTGTGCCGTATAGGATTCCAATAATAGCCACCGATAAAATAAAAGCTAGTGACCTAGTAACAATCAATCGAATATCCATGAGTTGATGCCGCAACATAGCATAAGTCATGATTGCTACCATCGGTATTATAAAGATCGGAGTTATCGAGGCTAGCTGGGTGATACCAACGACCGGCAGTATGCCGGCTATAACTACTGAGGGTGCAGCGAGTGAAATTATTGCAGCCAAAAGGTACATGGCTTGCTCTCTTTGTTTGCCATGTGTTTTTCTTAAACTTTTAACTATAGATATAATACTCCATGTAGTGTAGACAAGCAGGTACAACACAAATATCGTATAAACCAACCCTGTCTTTATTTCTGCGGCATAAGCTGTTGCTGATGAAATATTAAGTTCAGTCTGGCTCAGAAT
>JBAXMM010000063.1:0-3279 GCA_037134295.1 bacterium | reverse complement strand
AGTATTGAGGCTGCCGAGCTTTTGCTGTCGGCGCTGATTTTGCCCTTGCGCATTTCGCCGGTCTGTTTTTCTTTGGCGGTGTAAATATAATCAATCATTGCTCGGCTACCTTTGCATCAATCGTTCAAATTCTTCTAGGTTGACAGCAAAGCCGCGAGCTACCTCGTGGGTTATTTTGCCCTGGTGAATAAGCTTTACTAGTGTGCTATCCATGGTTTGCATACCTGCCTCGGCGCCAGTCTGGATAACTGCGTCGATTTGGTGAGTTTTGGCGTCGCGAATAATATTGCGAACTGCGGCATTGACCACCAGTATTTCGGCGGCGGCGATTCGTCCACTTCCGACCATTGGGATTAGTCGCTGGCTAACGATGGCCATCAGGACATTGCTAATTTGGATTCGAATTTGTTGCTGCTGGTGAGGAGGAAAAACATCGATCATACGGTCTATCGACTGCGAAGCTGAGTTGGTGTGCAAGGTAGCGAACACCAAATGGCCGGTCTCAGCGAGCGTCACAGCAGTAGAGATTGTTTCGAGGTCGCGCATTTCGCCAATCAGGATTACGTCTGGGTCTTCGCGCAGGGCCGATCGCAAGCCAGCACCGAAGCTTAGGGTATCAAAATGCACTTCGCGCTGAACAATAATCGACTGCTTGTGATGATGCTGGTACTCAATAGGGTCTTCAATGGTAATAATATGTAGGGCTTTTTCGGTGTTGATTTTGTCTATCATAGCAGCTTGAGTAGTCGATTTACCCGAACCTGTTGGGCCTGTTACTAATACTAACCCGCGCGGGAACTCGGTGAAAGTATTGATGATTTGTGGTAAACCCAAATCTTCGATAGTACGAATCTGAACCGGTATCAGCCGTAGTGCAACCGCGAGGTTGCCCTTTTCATGGAAGGCATTAACCCTAAAGCGCCCGAGGTCGCCATAAGCGAACGAAAAATCGAGCTCCAGATCGGCTTCCAGCATTTGTTTTTGCTGGTCGTCTAAAATCGAATTCAATAGAGCCGATACATCGCTTTGCTTCAAATCGACCGGCTTTTCGACCTTGATTAGTGCACCATCGATACGCAACATTGCCGGCAAGCCTACCTGCAAATGAAGGTCCGAGGCATCTCGTCGCAATACTTCATCGAGCATTGGCTCGATTCGAATTGTTGATTGTGGGGTTGTTTGTTCCATATACTCCTTTAGGTTAGCTGTCGGCCGACACTCTCGAAACTTCTTCGATAGTTGTAGTGCCGGTTAGGGCTTTTAATATGCCATCTTGTTGCATGGTTAGCATGCCGTCTTTTTGGGCCTGGGCCTGAATGGCGCTCGAGGTAGCTTCTTTTAAAAGTAGTTGCTCGATGTCTTTATTCATCTCGAATATTTCGTAGATACCAATACGGCCTTTGTAGCCGTCGTCGCAATCTGCGCAACCTTCCCCCTTATATAGAGTATAAGCGTTTTGACTCAAGATTGGCAAACCTTTGTAGCCCAAATTTTCCTCTACCATCTGTAACTGACTTTGATCTTTGGGCAAATAGTTGCCGACAATTCGGTTGATCATATCGACTGCAGCCTGTGTGGCTTGCATTGGCTTGCGGCACTTTTCGCAGACCTTACGAACCAAGCGCTGGCCCATTACAACATTGATGGTGCTGGCAATCAGAAACGGCTCGATACCCATATCTAAGAGCCGCGGCAGTACGCCCGAAGCCGAGTTGGTGTGCAAGGTCGATAGTACCAAGTGGCCCGTTAGCGACGACTGTACGGCCAAATCGGCTGTTTCGTGGTCGCGGATCTCACCGACCATAATAACATTGGGGTCTTGACGCAAAATCGAACGCAGACCGTTAGCAAAGGTCAGCCCCACGGCATTATTAACTTGCATCTGATTAATACCATCCATTTTGTACTCCACCGGGTCCTCGAGCGTCACGATGTTGATTTTGGGGCTCTTGATGGTCTGAATAATTGCATAGAGAGTGGTCGATTTACCCGAACCTGTCGGGCCGGTCGATAGTATCATTCCATACGGCTTGGTGATGGCTTTTTTGAGCACCTTGGCCGAACGGCCCTTAAAACCAAGTGAGTCGATGTTTAAAATACCCTCCGACTTGTCGAGCAAACGAATTACAATCTGTTCTCCAAACGAAATTGGTGCAATTGCGATGCGCAAATCGACTTCTTTGCCATTGGCTCGATACTGCGCCTGGCCGTCTTGTGGTATACGATGCTCGTCGATTTTGAGGTTAGACAATATCTTGATACGCGATATCAGCGCAGCCTCGGTGGTCTTTGGCAGGCTCATGACCTCTTGTAAGATACCATCGACACGAAAACGGATTTTGACAGACTTCTCGCGGGGTTCAATATGTATATCCGAAGCCTTCGAGTTGATGGCATACTCAAAAATAGTATTAAGGGCGCGGGTAATGGGGGCGTCCTGAACGATGCTCTCGATTTTTTTGGGGTCGGACTTTTCGATGTTTTTGAGGTCTTCAGCGGCTTTTTGTGCAACCTGTGACTCGTCGCCAACCAAAGCCTCCCCGACCTCTTCAGAAATACCAGAAGTATAGCTATTGATCCATTTATCGATTTGGCTCTTTGGTGCCATGTAGGCATTTATGGGGTAGCCAGTTTTGCGCGACAAAAAATCCACTGCCTGCAAGTTTTGTGGGTCGAGTGTGGCGACATTGAGCTTGCCATCGACCACCCCAAAAGCGACCGACGAAAAACTTTCGGCGACATCACGCGGAATAATCGCCAGCACTTCGCTCGGAATGGTGATATTGGTAAGATCCACAAATGGCAAGTTTGAGCCCATCGCAATTAGCTTGGTAGCGTCATCTTCTTTAATAACTTTTTGATCCGTCAACAGCTGTATCAGGCTTTTGCCCTGCTGCAAGGCCTCGACCTTCGATTGCTCTAGCTGCTGAGGGCTCAAAATACCCTGCTGGGCAATTATTTGCTCTATTTTGTGTTCTATTTCGGCCGAAAGGATCATGCTTTTTAGGCCCTACTGCGGTTTGATGTTTTGACTGTAATCAACAACATCATTATTAAGCACCTTGAGCTGATCGGCATTAAATTTGGGGTTTACAGGGTGTGGTACCGAATACTTAATGTTGCTATCTTTGGTGGGCGGTGCGATATACCTATAAAGCAAGGCTACGGCGAGCACAAAAACAATAACCGAGACAATAATAATTATGATGTCTTTTCTTTTCATTCGAGCCCCTTTTCGGTCGGGTTAATATTGGCTGGCAGCTGGTAATAAACGGTAAA
>JBAXMM010000062.1:0-3304 GCA_037134295.1 bacterium | reverse complement strand
GGGTAAAATTACCGAACGTTCGCCGCGCAGTTGCCCCAGCCTGGACCGCAAAATATCTAATTTCCCAGATAGAGCCAGGCACCCGATATTTATCGAGCCGGTTGGCCACCCAGATGGGCCGTTTGGTGATTGGATGTATATTCAGGGAGCCTCGTTGGCTTTTCCCGAAGACCTCCAGGAGCAAATAATACGTACCATACCTGGCCTCGAGAACGCTGAGTTTATTAGGTATGGCTACGCCGTGGTTTATGATTATTTCTTGCCTCACCAACTCAAGCTAAGCCTCGAAACCAAAAAAATCTCTGGTCTTTTTCTGGCCGGCCAAATGAACGGTACTACAGGCTATGAAGAAGCCGCTGCCCAAGGGCTGATAGCTGGCATTAACGCAGCCCGCAAGACTCAAGCCAAATCGCCCTTTATTCTCGATAGAACCGAGGCTTATATTGGCGTTCTGATTGAAGACCTCGTAACCAAAGTCCATGTCGAACCTTATCGAATTTTTACTAGCCGAGCCGAGTACCGCCTATTGCTTCGTAATGATAACGCCGACCTCAGACTCAGCGGCAAAGGCCATGCCGTTGGTCTCTTGCCTTCGAGTCGCCTGAAGCGCGCCGAACAAAAGCAGATAGCAATCGATAGCGCCCTAAAGCTCTTAAAGTCTAAAAAATTGCGTCTCGGTGGGCGGAGCATTACAGCCTACGATTACCTCAAGCGGCCCGAAAACAACCTCGAAACCATCAGGCTGGAGTTCGGCATTGAAGTTACTGGCGAAATTGCCGAGCAGGTCATCTCCGAGGTCAAATACAGCGGTTACTTCGATAGGCAAAAACGCGAAGCCGAACGCCTTAAGGACCGCCAAACTCAAGTATTGCCTAGCGACATGGACTATTCGACTATCAAAGGTTTGCGTAATGAGGCTCGGCTGCGACTCCAGGAGGTACAACCCGCTAATATAGCCCAGGCCGGACAGATACAGGGCGTCACACCAGCCGACTTAACAATAATTTTGATTGCCGTTTATAAACAGACTCACAGCCTTTGAGGTAATCTGGTATAATAATTCAATGTTCGATCTCAACAGTCTTCTAAAAACAGTCGGTTATGCCGGTATATTTGCGATAGTCTTTGCCGAATCGGGCCTTTTGGTCGGGTTTTTCTTGCCAGGCGACAGCTTGCTTTTTACAGCTGGCTTCTTGGCTTCGCAAGGCTTTTTTAATATCGCCTTATTGTGCGTTATAACTTTTGTAGCAGCAGTAGTGGGTGATAATGTTGGCTACCAATTTGGTAAAAAAGTTGGCCCGCGTGTCTTTACCAAAAAAGATTCGCTGGTTTTTAGTACCAAAAATGTCGAAAGGTCGCAGTCTTTTTATAAAAAACATGGTGGTAAGGCCATATTGTTGGCACGTTTTATACCCGTTGTGCGAACTTTCGCCCCCGTCGTTGCTGGCGTTGGCAAAATGGAGTATATGACTTTCTTTATTTTCAATATCATCGGTGGATTGATCTGGGCAGTCGGAGTGACTTTGCTCGGCTTCTTTATTGGCAGTGCTATTCCGGATGTCGATAAATACTTGTTGCCAATAGCCCTAGGAATAATCCTAATCTCGATAGCTCCAGCGCTGTGGCACATCTTAAAAGATCAAACAACACGAGCAGAGTATCTCGGTCATATTAAGCGCTCGCTTGCCAAGCGCAAAAATAAAACCATCTCTAGAGCTAAGGCAGATTCTACCCCGGCACCAATACGAAAAGGGCACAAGTAGTGGCTGCTAGTTTGCACAAAATAAGTACTCTCCAAAACGGTGTCCGAGTAGTAACTCGTACCATGGACGACACCGAAAGTGTAACGGTGGCTTTTTTTGTGGGTGCTGGCGGACGCTACGAAGATATGAAAACCGAATACGGCTCAGCCCATTTTTTGGAGCACCTACTATTTAAGGGTACGACCAAACGACCAGAGGCCAGAATTATATCTGAAGAAGTCGATTCGGTGGGCGGATACATGAACGCCTATACTGCCGAAGATCACACCTGCTACTACATTAAGCTCCCCAAAAACTACGCTGGCTTGGCTTTTAATATTTTGGCCGATATCCTAACGGACCCGCTTTTTAAGCAAGATGAGTTCGAGCGCGAAAGAGGTGTAATACTCGAAGAAATGAACGTATATAAAGACGACCCAGGCCGCTATGTATTTGATTTGGTGGGCGATTTGTTGTGGCCCAAAGATAGCCTTCGCACCAATGTGATAGGTACCCCAGAAATAATCCAGGCCATGCCACGCCAGATAATTATCGACTATTTTAAGAGCCTGTACTGTATGGATAACCTCGTGATATCGGTTGCCGGCAATATTAGCCACGCCAGAGCAGTTGAGCTGGCCGAAGAGTTGCTGGGCTCATTTAACACCAAGGCACGCCGTGGCTATGAAAAAATCAAGCACCCTCAATCTGATAAAATAACTAATATCATCCACCAAGACACCAACCAGTCGCACATCATTGTAGCTGGCCGAGCCCCGCAGATCGACGCTAACGATGAGTCCTCGATGAAAATCCTTAGCACATTGCTTGGGTCTGGTATGAGCTCGAGGCTTTTTTTGAATGTTCGCGAGCGCAAGGCTCTGGCCTACACCATCTATATGAGCTATAGCAACTTTGTAGATACTGGCAAATTTGAAATATACGCCGGAGTTAGCAACGACAGGGTCGATGAGGCAGTTGGTGCCATTGCCGAAGAGCTAACCAAGGTCCGCATCGAGGGCATCGAGCGCAAGGAGCTCGAGAAGGCCAAAGAGCAGGTTCGGGGCCGGATGATTATGGGCCTCGAAAGCAATTCGGCTGTTGCCGATGTTATGGGTAGCGATATGATAATTTCTGGCAAGGTCTGGACTCTCGAGGAGATGCTAGCCGAGATCGATGCCGTCACCACCGATTCGGTGGTCGAGTCGGCTCAAAAGTACCTCCAGACCAATGATTTGCATTTTGCGGCCATTGGTCCAATTGAAGAAGCCAAAATAAAAAATATAGAACAATTATTGCGCAATAAATAAATTTAAAAAAAGGAGTAAAAAATGGAACAATCATTGATACTAGTAAAACCAGATGGTCTGCAGCGCGGCTTGGTTGGCGAAATCGTTAGCCGATTCGAGCGCAAAGGTCTGAAAATAATAGGCATCAAAATGATAACTGCCAAAGATGCAATGCTTGAAGAGCACTATGCGCATCTCGCGGATAAGCCTTTTTTTGGTGACATCAAGGCTTTTATGAAGAGCTCACCGATGGTAGTAATTGCGCTCGAGGGC
>JBAXMM010000061.1:0-3317 GCA_037134295.1 bacterium | reverse complement strand
CTACCGAACAATCTTTATCCAGAATAAACTTGCCCTAATAGCTAACGCTTGCGTGGCTTCAAACAATCCTGGATAATGATCAGTCCGTTAGCCTGTTGCTTTCTTGGAGCTCGATGTCGGTAAAGACAGGGGACAGATGACAGGCAACGGACAACGGCGGGCAGAGGGCAGATACAGCAAAAGTGGTATATAAATAATGAATTAAAATAAAATAATACTAGCCTAAGACGTCTAGACTAGCCCTAACCATAGCCCTAGAGTATAATAATGCTTATGAATCATACCGCGCCCGAATTTAATAGCAGTATCAGTGCCTAAACGCCGGTCCCGCACAGCGCAGAAGTCTCGTAGGCATCTAGTGCTCAGCTGGCGCTACCTCGTACCCGTAGTAGGTATCATCGTTATAGTAGGCTTTGTGGTGGTGAACCTTACCAAGGCCAGTAGCCATTATTATTCTAAATCGGTCGACAACGGCGGATTGAAGGGCGGAACGAGCACTACTAGCAAATTTAGTGGCGACGGTACTGCTCGAGTCGTTGGTGCTTTGCCCGTAACTGCTAGCCTAACTGCCAAGGAGCTCGATATGGCAGCCAAACTATGCGCCAGGGTTTATTTAAAAGATCGCGGCATCGCTAAGCTCGAGGCGTCGGCTGACGGCTTGATTTATGCTGGCTCTGCACCCCTCCTTTCTAAGAGTATCGGTAATGCTGAGCTTACAGAAGGCTACCAGGATTCGTGCCTGCAAGCCGACTCTGTATTTGCTGCTATTGCTAGCTACAGTGGCATCAAAATCACCGTGACGCAACTTTCGGGGTATGTATCGGTCAAGGAAATCTGGGTTGAGCGTAACTAACTGCCATGGGTTTTTTAAAGAAAGTATAATATGAAACATCAAATACTAAATAAGCTCAGTCACTACAATTGGCCCAATCTAGCGCTAATAGTAATCAGTGGTATTTTGTTAGCTGTACCTTTTGTGCGCTACCAAGCTAGCTGGCTAGTTTTTTTTAGCTTACTGCCCATACTGCTTTTATTGCGCCGGCTGCAGCTACAAAAGGCCTCTAACAGGCGAATAATTGCTAGTATTTTACTAGTTGGTGCGATCGATATGTCGATAGTACTGACCTGGATGTACCAGCTCAACACAGTTGATTTACTCCAGGACCCTCTAACCCGAGCGATATTTATGCCTTTTACTCTGGGCCTAATGGTGCTGTTTTTTGCATCAGGGTTTTTAGTTTTTGGTTGGCTGACCGTGAAGCTCAAGATATCGCTTGATAGCAAAAAGTCATTTTTATTATTACCAGCCGCTTGGGTTGTTGGTGAGTTCGTACGGAGTGTGGTTTTTTCGGTAGCAAGTTTGGGCGAAGGCGGAACTGTGGGGATGCATTGGAACTTCGGTGCGCTCGGACTAGCAGCTAGTGCCACACCGCTGGTGTATTTTTCAAGGCTCGGCGGGCTATTTGGGCTAAGCTTTGTGATGGTGCTTATCAATATGGCCGTATTTCAGCTTTTACGCAGGAAGTTCGTCAGGGTTTCTGTACTCATCATTGTTGGCATCGCTGCTGCGACAGCACTGGCGTACTATGCTTATCGTGCACCATCGAACCCCAGCATAGAGCGAGTCGGATTGGTGCATTTAGGCTTAAATGAGGCCAACGACTACCAAGAGCCGCTGATTCGATCTATCGAAGACAGCGGAGTTGCTAAGCATGATGTTGTGATATTTCCAGAGTACTCACACTTGTTTGAAGAGCCTAGCTTAGAGGCTAAGGACCACCAAATAGCCCAAATGCTTCTTCGTGATGAGTACAGCAGGATCATTACCACCAGATCTATATTTACAGAAAAGACAGAGACAAATGCTATCGTAGAGCTTAATTCTGAGGGCCAGCAAATGAGCGCCCAAGGCAAAACCTTTTTAATACCTGGAGGGGAATATATACCCTACCTCTATAAAGGCATTTTGATAGCCTCTGGAAATTACAAATTAATAGCCTACCATGAAGGTCAAAAAACAATTTTTCAATCTAAAAAACCAATCGACCCTATCAAGGTAAAAGGGGTAAGCTATGGCGTCCTGGCCTGCTCGGGCATTATCGCCCCTGAGTACTATCGGGACCTCACAAACCGTGGTGCCGAGGTGCTGGTAAATGCCGCTTCGCTTTCCACTATGGGTATTGGCGATCAGTTTTTTGATCAGGCCAAGCAGATGGCTCGATTTCAGGCGGTTGCTAATGCTCGGATGCTCATCCAGTCGGCCAGGGGTAAGCAATCCTATATAATGAGCCAAAATGGTACCATCCAGGTGCAAAACAAATCGGAAGAAGCCAGCTATTTGCAAGGTGACATACAGCCAAATAGCACTCGCACCGTGTATACCTTGCTCGGCGAATGGACGGTGCTAGCGAGCTCCATAGGATTAGCATTGTTTGTGTATCTCAATAAAAAAAGATAATTACGAAGTATACAATGACAAGCAAAAGCATTTGACTTTTATCAAGCATAATAGGTATAGTATAGATATGAAAAAAGTCTGCTTACTTGTCGAAGACAACGATTTTATCCGTAATATGTATAATCTGAAGCTATCGAAATCTAAGATTGATGTGGTAGAGGCTACTGACGGAGCTATGGCCCTAATAAAAATCAATGAGCATCAGCCGCAAGTTGTATTGCTTGATTTGATGATGCCAAATGTCAGCGGTATTGAAGTGCTCGAGGAACTCAAAAAACACAATATAACCCCGGACCTGCCTGTGGTTGTTCTGACTAACGTTATGGATCAAGCCACTATCGATCAAGCCAAAAGCCTTGGCGCGCGCGACTATATTGTAAAGACCGACCTAACTCCTAGTGAAGTAGTCGAAAAAATTATACCGTTTTTGTCCTAAGAACTTTTTAAGTAGCCATTAATGAAGCCCGTAGCATCCATTGGGGCTTTGCCGGCAGGCTGGATTGATAGTATCTGTAGGCTTCCATCGGAGCAGCCAAAATAGAGCTTGCCGCCTTCCGCCCTAAGCTCACCCTGCGCAACAGTCTGTTTTGATGCTAGCGCACTCAAAACAATGTAGGTATTGTCTTTTGATACGATGTAGCTCTTTGGCCAGCCGGCATAGGCACGAACTTCGTTTGCCAACTCGCTGGCTGTCTTTTTGTAGTCAATTAGCCCATCTTGCTTGGTAGTCTTTTTGGTGCTACTAACGGCTGATTCGTCTTGGTCTACCGCGTCGAGCTGACCGTGTAGGTAGAGCTCAATAGTTTCTGGCAGCAAAGCACAATTAACTGACGATAGTTTTTCGCGCAGCTCGATAGCA
>JBAXMM010000060.1:0-3393 GCA_037134295.1 bacterium | reverse complement strand
GAGAGCAAGATACGACCATCACCGCTACCCATGTCTACTACCAAGGCACCTTTGCGTATCTTGAGCTCATCAAATATTTCATCGATGTCACTCGACTTAGTTGGCACAAATGGTGCTCCTAAAAATACGATTAACCCAAATGATGCAAATAGCACTATAAAAATCAACCAAAATATAATCACAACTCTACTCTGCTTCCTGATCTTTGGCCTGGAGCCATTTATTGACCTCCGGAACAGTCTTTAGGGGCGCAATCTTTGGCCAATGAGCGGATATCTTGAGGTCTGGCCCGACAATCACTGCTGACCGAACGGTACCAAAAAATTTACGACCATACATGCTGCGCTCCTGCCAAGCCCCGTAAGCCTCGATCATATGATGCTCTGTGTCGGCTAAAATCGGAAAGGTCAGTTTGTGCTTACTGGCAAACTTGCTATGACTGGTGGTGTCGTCTTTACTAACGCCTATTACATCGATACCTTTGGACTGGAGATCGTCAAAATTATCCCTCAGTACACAGGCTTGCATTGTGCAGCCAGGAGTTTCGTCGCGGGGATAAAAATATATTAGAGTAGTCTTGCCCTTGAGATCTTTGAGTTTATGATTTTTCCCAAATTGGTCTGGCAGATCGAAGTTTGGTGCGCTGTCGTTTAATTTTAGTTCCACTCTTAGCTCCTAACTTAATAGTTAATTTTTAGGTCGCAGGTACTGATCCCAATAGTGAAATAGTTTTGAGGTAGCAAAGAGGTCTTCGGCATTATACTTGGCGATATCTAGAAATTTGCCAGCGGCGTAGGCTGGGCCAACATCGCTGCCGTCCATACCAGACTCCTTGGGGCTCTGGATGCCAAAGGCTCGGCACCAACGGTGCAGGCTACCCTTAAACATCGCTCCACCGTAGAAAGTTAGTAGGTCGAATAAATCGTGATGTGTAGCACCTTTGAAACCAGATGAATTATAGCGGTTACTGACCAAGTCCTTGCTGGGTCGGATGCCGTGCACGGCCGATCGGATCATCATATAGGGTACGTCGGCTCGGCGCCCAAAAAAGCTAATAAACTCGTCTGTGATTTCGGCAATTCCCCAAAACTTAGTTAGCATCTCGGCCTCATTCATTGCGACATACTTAATTCCCCGCTCTTCGAAATCGTCGGCTTTTGCGCCCCCGTTATCGTAATAAACTGCACCTTTTTCGTCATCGACATCGTATACTCCAATAGCAACAATCTTGCCGGTTAGTGGGCTAAAAACCAGATTATTTTTGATGTCTTCTAGGGTTCGCTCGTAGCCCGCCGGATCTTTCTTTTTATCGGGCAGTCTTTTGCTGAGGTCTTTTTTGGTGGCGGCATCGAATTTATCGAAGTCCTCACCTACCATTTCAATATCAAATACTAGTCGTTTTTTATTCATAGAGTATATATTATAGCACATCTGTTGGTATATGCTTAAATTATTGACTTTTTTCATTATGATGTTAGAGTAAAAATACCTACAGAGAGGTGCACCATGATACGAATAGTACAAATTCGTTATAACCCAAATAGCCCCGTCGTACGCGAAAGGACTATCTGGCAAGGCGAGTCGATAGATGAAGTATTCGGTAGAATAGATTCTGCCAAAACGGATACGCTGGCAGCTATGACCATAGCTAGCGGTATTCGTTACGAGTACCGGTTTGAGAAAGCCCTCAACAACGATGAAGACGAATGGGTTACTATCGAAGACCCCCGTAAAAATAATTTCACCCTCCACCCCTACAGATGGTTTGCAGATGGCCGAGAGTAGCCGTTGGTATCTGAGTAGGGCCACCGAAGAATAAAAATCTTCGGTGGAATCCCAAAGCATACAATTAGATTGTATATTTTGGAATCATAGGAACCGACCAAAGCTTAGCCAGCGATAAAGGTCAGAGCCTTGCCAGATTTGCCGGCTCGACCGGTACGGCCAATGCGGTGTATGTAGTCTTCGTAGTTGTTAGGCTGATCGAAGTTGATGACATGACTGACATTAGGGATGTCGAGGCCTCTGGCTGCAACATCTGTTGCTACCAAAATACCAACCTTACCATCTTTAAAAGATTTCAGCGCGCGTTGGCGTTGTGGCTGGCTCTTGTTGCCATGAATAGCTTCTGCTGGCAAGCCGGCCTTAGTAAGGCTATCGGCTAGCTTTTGAACACCAAATTTGGTTTCGCCAAACACCAAAACTTTATCGAAGTCTTCGGTGCGGAGTAGATCGTTTAAGATCTGTATTTTGGCTTCTTTGGAGCTGGCTCGGACTACATCTTGCTCGATGTGCTCGCTAGTTTCGCGAGTACGAACCGAGATTGTAACTGGGTCTTTAAGCATTGAGTCGAGCAAATACTGGATTTGCGGAGTAATTGTGGCGCTAAAGCAAAGCGACTGGCGCTCGTTAGGCAGCTCGGCCAAGATTTCTTTAATATCAGGCAAAAATCCCATATCTAGCATGCGATCGGCCTCGTCGAGCACCAAAGTGGTTACAAATTGTAGCTTCAACTCGCGTTTTTGCATTAGATCTTTTAGTCGACCTGGTGTACCGATAATGAACTGTGGGCGACGGCGTAAGTCGCGGATTTGCTTCTGCATATTAACTCCACCAACACATAGTGCTGAGTAAAGATTAAGGTTTGTTGCAAACGATTTGAACTCTTCGTCGATTTGCATCGCAAGCTCTCGGGTCGGTGCCATAATAAGCACGGCCTTTTGGCCAGGATTGGTTTTTAGTCGATTAATAATAGGCAGTACAAAAGCAGCAGTTTTGCCGGTACCGGTATTGGCTAGGCCAATTACATCTCGGCCTTCGAGGATTGGCTTAATAGCTCCGTCCTGAATGGCAGTTGGGTACTCGTGGCCTTTTTTGGTGATATTGGCCTGCAAATCGGCTACAAAGCCGAAGTCGCTAAATTTGTGAACTGGCACAAACTCAACCCTGTCGATCTGCTCGACTGCTTTATTGATGTATTTAGAGGGGTCAATATAGGCCTTGCCTCTGTTGTTTCTGCGGTTATTGCCTCGGTTATTTGAGCCAAAGGAGCGCGATTGGTTTCCGCCTCGTTTTGAACGAGATGCAGAAAAAGATTTATATGTCATGAATACCTTTCTGTTCAATGGATGAACAGCGAAGTAATAGTTAGAACTATATCGGTATTCATCATTATCTTTAATTGGTGATACAATAATAACATAAGTTATATATAGTGTCAATCATATTATTTTGCCAAGCGCAATCAACCACAAGCTTTAGCAATTGAAATATACAGCATTTTTTGCTATGCTTATCAGGTTAGCAGAGCTAACAATGGGGCGTCGCCAAGTGGTAAGGCAACGGTTTTTGGTACCGTCATACGCAGGTTCGAACCCTGCCGCCCCAGCCAAT
>JBAXMM010000059.1:0-3414 GCA_037134295.1 bacterium | reverse complement strand
AATTGACAAGGGCAGAGTACAGAGGGCACTTATAAAAAAAATACAATCAAGGCTTTTGGTGCCCTTGAGGAGGGAAGGCGTCCGCCGCGGCGGACTTCTCCCTGCGGTGCCCGGGAAGTATTGAAATAAATTTCATACTTACCCTGCGCTCCTCGTACACCGAACCCAGGCTACAGAGGGGGTTCTCTTGCCCTCCCAGAAAACAAAAAGCCTTGCTTGTAAAAAAAATACAATCAAGGCTTTTGGTGCCCTGGGAGGGAATCGAACCCCCGACGCTCTCCTTAGGACGGAGACGCTCTATCCACTGAGCTACCAGGGCTTGATACTAAGATTATTATAACCCAGCGGCTATCGGATTGACAACAACGAGCTTAAGTTGTATAGTATAGCTTACCAGTTTGCATCCAGCAAACTCGCACCTAAGGTAGGAAAATGGCGAATGTGTATGTTACCGCTTACACCAGGTATGGTGACGCAAGGATCAGTATCACCAAGCGACAGTGGGATAACGCCCTCAAGGGCGTTCACGCTGCCAGGGACCACATAGCTATAAAGGTCAAAAGCCGACTGAATGGCGATGGTTATAAGGTGTATTGGCTCAAATGGGTCGAAATCACTTTCGGCCCGGTCAGCTCCCAAAAGGAGCCAGAAAGTCCAGCCCAACCTCAGCCATCTGCTTTGGCCCTGCATAAAGCAGAGGTGGCCAAGATTGCCGAGGAGGCTGAGGCCATGGTTACAGCTGAAGAGCTCGACGAAGCCACCAGGCTTTTTCCTGGTTTCTTCGGCTCCACTCCACCCTCGTCGCGTTTCGACGCTTGTGGGTGCACCCCCCGTCCTATCACAGCAATGTGATGGGGTGGGGGTTTTTATTTATCTGTGATTTTAAGTTACAATAAAGCTTATGCAACAACACAAAAAAGACCGCGTTCGTAAGCGGGTCTCAATTACATCAGAAAACGAGCAGGTCTTAGCCGTCGAGAGGCAGTTTCCGATTGTCCTGAGGCGTACGCTTATATACGGGCTGCTAATTGTACTGGTGGCAATCATCCCCTGGGTTATCGCCTTTGGTACAATGGCTAGCTGGCTCGCCGTCTCATACTTCTGGATGGCAATCTGTGGCGGAGTACTGTTTGTGTTTTGGCTACGCAGCTGGGTGGGTTGGCATTACAGCGTTTATGTCCTCACCAACCAGCGACTTATGGTGGTCAAGCAGAGTGGTTTTTTTTCGCGAGATGTTGCTGATTTGGCCCTGCACAACATCCAAAATGTTAATTATTCTATCAAGGGCTTGCAGGGTGCGATGTTCGGCTTTGGTACGCTGAGTATCGATACGATGTCAGGTGCAGGTTCATTAAAACTCAGGTATGTTCATAAGCCAGCCCATTTCCAAAAGTTAATTATGTCGGCAGTACACAAAAGCGGGCCAGTCTCGGACAAGCCGAGTTCGACAAAAGCCGACTAGCAATGTAATATATAATCTATTAAAGAAAGGGTGGTAAAAGTGCCTAAAGATCCAGATATCAAATCAAGTTCAGTCAAGAGTACTGCCAAGAAGGGTAGTAAATTTAAGATTTCCAGTAAGCCGAAATCTGATTCCAAGAAAACATCAGTTAAGCAACTTAGCTTTAAAGATAAAATTAGCAAAATAGGTGTCAAGACCGGACCAAAAAAGAAGTCTATTGTTGTGGTGGCATCTGCTGCATTAGTAGCTCTTGTTGTAACAATCGCAGTATTTGGGGTTTTTGTGTACAAATACAAATCTTCCGATAGGGCCGTTAAAATTGCCAGCAAAATAGTACCTTACCCAGTAGCAAGCATTAATGGTAACGTATTGTGGAATACAGTCACTTATAACCAATATCTGTTCGAATTGGCCTCGATCCAAAAATTCTACCAATCGCAGGGGCAGGATCTAACAACTCAAGAGGGCAAGCAGAAGCTCGAGCAGCTAAAAAATGATATCATTACGCAACTCGAGGATAATGAGATCATCAGGCAGCAGGCCCAGAAGTACGGAATTAAGGTTTCTACAAAGGAAATATCTGACCAATACGACGAGCTAGTCAAAAATGCCGGTGGAGCCGAGAAAGTCAAAACTACTCTTGATAAGCTCTATGGCTGGACTGTTGCAGACTTTAAAGAAAAAATCCAGCAGAGTATTGTCCAAAAGAAGCTCGCAGAGAAGATTTTGGCCGACGATGCGCTGAATCAGCCAGCGAAGAAACAGATTGAAGATATCAAGAATCAGATTGCAGCAGGAGCAGACTTTGCGGATCTGGCCAAGAAGTTCTCGGCCGATGGAAGTGCTAGCAATGGCGGAGACCTTGGGCTAATCAGCAAGGGCCAGACCGTACCAGAATTTGAAGCTGCCGCATTTGCACTAGGCGAAGGCCAGGTCAGTGGCGTAGTCAAAACCCAATACGGTTACCACATCATTAAGGCTACAGGCAAAGAAGGCGAGCAAGTTCGCGTTAGCCACATCCTAATAAAAGGCGCTGATCTTGAGAGCTGGCTAAAAGACCAACGTGCTAAGGCTCGTATAGTTCAATACTTTAAGCCATAGCTCAAGCCAATGGTCAGAGCTCGACTTAAAAAACTCAATAGCTATAGTAAATTCGCTCTTGTATTGGTGCTGGCTAGCTCGATTGGGCTAGCCGCATCGTTCATACTGACGCTCGAGAAATTCAGTTTACTCAAAAACCCTGTCACGGTACTTAGCTGCGATTTAAACCCAGTCGTAAGCTGTGGGTCCGTAATACAATCCAAACAAGCCGAGGCCTTTGGATTTGCCAACCCTCTGATTGGGCTGATTGGCTTTGCAGTCATTATAACCATCGGCATGGGGATTTTGGCTGGAGCCAAGTACAAGCGCTGGTTTTGGCTCGGGCTCGAGTCGGGAGCAGTTCTAGGTGTATTATTCAGCCACTGGCTGGTGTACCAGAGCATTTTTGTGATTCAAGCCCTTTGCCCATTCTGTATTGTGGTTTGGGCGGTTGTAATAGCCCTACTAGTGCTCGTGACGCGCTTTAACCTCCAAGAGGGCAATATTAAGCCCCCGCAGGTACTTAAGGGGCTCTCACGGCTGCTTGTTAGCTACCCTTGGATAGTGATAGGCTCATGGTATCTGATAATTGCTCTATTGATACTAAATCAATTTTGGTACTACTGGAAAACTCTGTTTTAATTAGCATGCCAGCAGCTCACAAAACTATTGGGCAGTCTGATTTAAGAATAAACTTGGCCTGATCGCTAATCGGCCATCAATAATAATTATCTTTTTAACTAATCTCATTAATCATCACTTTTGATGGCAAAAGTAATATAAAACCAACCGACTGTGGCTCACTCCAATAAGCGCTCCAGACTACCGAACAATCTTTATCCAGAATAAACTTGCCCTGAATGTTAACACTT
>JBAXMM010000058.1:0-3455 GCA_037134295.1 bacterium | reverse complement strand
AAGTATCCAGGTAAATTTGAAGCACTTGGTGCAAAAATACCAAAAGGGGTTCTGCTGTTTGGTAGCCCCGGTACAGGAAAAACCTTGCTAGCCCGAGCTGTAGCTGGTGAAGCCGATGTGCCTTTCTTTAGTATTTCTGGCTCAGAATTTGTAGAGATGTTTGTTGGAGTTGGTGCTAGTCGAGTGCGCGACCTTTTTGCTAGGGCCAAGAAAAACTCACCATGCATCATATTTATTGATGAGGTTGACGCCGTTGGACGACAACGTGGTGCTGGACTAGGTGGTGGGCACGATGAACGCGAGCAGACCCTAAACCAAATCTTGGTCGAGATGGATGGCTTTGAGCAGGGCACTAATGTAATTGTAATCGCAGCTACTAATCGCCCAGATGTTCTGGACCCAGCATTGCTTCGACCTGGCAGGTTTGACCGACGCGTAACACTTGACCTCCCAGACATGAAGGCCCGCGAAGAAATACTTGAAGTCCACTCTGTTAAAAAGCCACTTGATAACAGTGTCGATTTTAAAGAAGTCGCTCGTAAAACTCCGGGCGTATCTGGTGCAGATTTGGCCAACATCGCCAACGAAGCCGCCATTTTTGCAGCCCGCTCTAATCGTAAAAAAATTACTCAATCTGATTTTCATGAGGCTGTCGAAAAGATCGCCCTGGGGCCAGAGCGCAAGAGCCATATACTCAGCGATAAAGAGAAAAAAATTACTGCTTTCCACGAGGCCGGCCATGCCCTGCTAGGGCATATACTTCCGAATTGCCACCCAGTTCATAAGGTTTCTATTGTTAGCAGAGGAATGGCCGGAGGAGTTACCTGGAGCCTACCACTGGAGGACAAGCACCTCCACTCATTGGCTGATTTTAAAGATGACATCGCAATGTCACTAGGAGGCAGATCGGCAGAAAAGTTAATTTTTGGTGAAGAGAATATTACCACTGGTGCCGAGAGCGATCTTAAGCACGCCAATGGCCTTGCCAGACGAATGGTTACGGAGTACGGCATGAGCAAGGCGCTCAAGAATCGTTTCTTCGGCGAGGAGCAGGGTTCAGTATTTTTGGGGCGCTCAATATCGCAAGACAAGCACTATTCTGAAGAAATGGCATCTAAGATCGATGAAGAAGTCGAGAAGATTATTAATGAGGCTACCAAAAAAGCCGAAGATACCTTGGCCAAAAATAAGTCAAAGCTAAATTTGATTGCCGAAACCTTACTTCAAAAAGAAACTATCGAGGGTAAAGACTTCGAAAAGCTAATGGAAGCAGCTTTTAAACAATCTAAAAAGTAGCCTAGGTAGTATAATAAACTTTTTTATGAAGGATTTCTTAAACAAAATCAACAAGACGCGGACCATGGGTATGGCCGCGTTCTTGATTTCTCTTTCATACTTTCTAAGTAGGGTACTAGGACTATTCCGCGACAGGCTACTAGCCAGTAATTTTGGAGTTAGTCCGCAAACAGATGCCTATACAGCAGCATTCAGGATTCCGGATCTATTATTTACCCTGCTCGTATCGGGCGCCTTTGCAGTTTCATTTATACCGGTCTTTATTGGTTACCTAGAAAAGAAGCAACAGAAGGAAGCATGGGAGGTAGCCAATTCAATACTCAATATACTCCTCTTGGCAGTTGGCATTGCCTGTATACTGGCATTCATATTTGCGGGGCCTTTAGTGAGCCTTCTAACCCCTGGCTTCGATACGTACCGCCACGATCTGACCGTTAATATTACTAGAATTATGCTCGTGACCCCAATATTTTTTGTGATATCTAGTACGTTTGGGGCTATTCAGCAGTCATTTAATAGATTTTTGATTTATGCTTTTTCAAGTATTTTTTATAATGCCGGTATTATAATTGGTATTTTGTACTTTAGCCGGTTGTTTGATAACAACCCAATCTACGGTGTTGCAGTCGGTGTGGCATTTGGTACGGCGCTGCAAGCTGCGTTGCAATTTGTGGGTGTCTTTGGGGTCGGTTATAGGTATAAATTTACGATGCAGTTTAGAAACAAAGGCGTTATAAAAATCATCAAACTAATGATACCGCGCTCGCTTGATTTGGCTATCGATCAGGTCAATTGGATAGTCCAGACTGCGATTGCCTCCAACCTCTCGGCGGGAAGTATGTCATCGTATTATTACGCCAACAACCTAAAAAACGTGCCGGTGGTGCTGTTCGGTGCCGCCATGAGTACAGCCTTTTTTCCAAACCTAGTTCGTGCCGCCGGTAGTAAGGATAAATCTAAGCTCCCAGCAGCAATCGTTAGGGATATGAGCCTACTGATGTTCTTGGTTATACCGTCAGCCGTTGTTGCTATTGTGATGCGTGGCTATATTGTACGAATCTTATTTGGCTTTAGCGATCAGGCCACCGCCGATACACTGGGTTGGCTAGCGGGTTCGATTGTTGCTCAGAGCTTGTTTTTTATGGTTGCGAGGTTCTTTTATGCCCTCGAAGACACCAAGACGCCGCTTTTTGTTAGTCTTGGAACAATAGCTTTTAATATCGCCATCAGTATACCGCTCTCAAAAATGTATGGTGTGTCGGGTCTTGGACTGGCACTATCTATATCAGGATCTGTCGAACTAATAATTTTGTTGGTGCTACTAAGATTAAAAATGGGCGATTATGGCGTCAAGTCGATCATTAAATCTGCCACCAGAATTACACTTGCATCGCTGGCGATGGGTTCAGCGATGTATCTTATGGTTCGATTCTGGTTCCCGCTCTATAAAGACGAAGTCGGGTTTTTACAGCTGGCCCCAGATTTTATGCTAATTAGTGTGGTTGGGCTTACAGTCTATCTGGTTACCGCCAAAGTCTTGAGAGTTCATGAGGTTTCGACCGTATCTAGAATCGTTAGGCGCAACTTAAGGAAGATCTTTAGACGTGGATAAAATCAGAAACTTTTGTATCATTGCCCACATTGACCACGGCAAAAGTACTCTAGCCGATCGGCTACTGGAAATTACCGGCACAGTCGATAAGCGCGACATGAAGGCCCAAATGCTCGATACAATGGAGCTCGAGCGTGAAAAGGGAATTACCATTAAGCTTCAACCGGCTCGTATGCAGTGGAAAGGTCACGAGCTAAACCTTATCGATACACCCGGGCATGTCGATTTTAGCTATGAGGTCAGCCGGTCACTAGAGGCAGTAGAAGGTGCAATACTTGTCGTCGATGCTAGCCAGGGCATTCAGGCTCAGACGCTGGCTAATGTTTATATGGCTATCGAGGCCGGGCTCGAAATTATACCTGTCATGAACAAAATAGACCTCCCAGCCGCCGAGCCAGAGCGCGTTGCTCAGGAAATTGGCAAGCTATTGGGTGTAGATCCAGCGACAGTCGGAAGTATTTCGGCCAAGACTGGCCAAGGGGTAGCAGAGCTGCTAGATAGGGTCATAGCCGATGTTCGCCCACCAGACAAAGATGACGGCCCAACC
>JBAXMM010000057.1:0-3610 GCA_037134295.1 bacterium | reverse complement strand
CAAGCTGGAGTATTTTTTATGGTACCGAGAAGAGGACTCGAACCTCCACGGGTGTTACCCCACCAGTTCCTAAGACTGGCGTGTCTACCAATTCCACCATCCCGGCTTACTATTGTTATTTGAGTTTTGTCAGAAATGCAATTTTGGTGTCGCCGTAATCTTTTTGATCTAATAAAGAAAGCTCTTTCGGGACTTCTAAATTAAACTTGCTCGAGCAGCTAATAACCAAAATTCCGTCTAATTGTACCAGATTAGAGGTGCTTTTGACCAGAGCATTGCTGAATTCTTTGTAGGGCGGGTCCAAAAAGACAATATCGTAAGCGCCTGGGTTTTTACCAATATACCTCATGGCGTCGCTTTTTATAATGCTAACTGAGTCCGCTACGCCTAGGCTCATGACGTTTTGGCGAATGGCCTTAATCGCGGCTACTGAGACATCAACAAACGTAACTTCCTTGGCACCGTGACTTAATGACTCTAGCCCTAGTGTGCCCCCACCCGCAAATAGGTCTAGTACCGACTTGCCTCCGACATCGAGCTTATTGAATATTGAAGCTCTAACCTTGGAAGATACGGCTCGGGTAATTGTCTGAGGTGGCAAAACTAGCACCCTACCCCCGAATAAACCCGAATTAATCTTTGCCGAAATCATACTCTTAGTCGGTCTTATAAGCTTCCTGGTAGGCGCTCGCCCAAGCAGCCGATATGAGCTGTGGTATTCGCTTAACGGTGGTGGCCTTAATAGTTTTGGCTAGTTTTGAACTCCAGCCTTTTTCAAGATAAGTTTCATACATTTTATGTTTTGATATTGCCAGGCTCTCATCCAGAACCGCCTGTCTGATGCCATGAGCTTGAATCGAATTAAATAGGTCTTCATCAAATTTTACTTTAATGCTGGTGAACATAATGGCACTGCTGATTCCGGCTTCAAATGCTACGTGACTACTGAGTAGTCCTTTATGGCCATAGACCTTCCAGCGCTTGCGGTATTTTTTGCCTTCGTACTCTTCAAGAATAAATTTATGGCTGAGATGGTGAGCCGGTGTTAGGCTGTCGGTCAAATAATGGGCCATAAAGCCAGCCTCAAAAGCTGCCTTTGCTTCATCTCCTGCCTTGAGGGCAGCAACTAGATTTTTATAGTGTACTTCAATCCAGTCTGGCAAATGACCGATTTTATTAACTGGGTCCCACAGGTGATCTGTCGAATAATTGCCTTTAAATTTAAGCCCGTCAGGACCTCCCGAACCTTCGAATTTGAGTATCATGGATCGAACCGGAAATTTTCCTTTCTCAATTTTGCCTTTCAGCAAATCAAAAGCTGTCCGATCGAACTTTTGGTGCGTTCCGATAGAGTTTAAAAATTTACCCCTACTTAAGTGACTGACAAATCCTGAATTCATAGTTTTAATTAAACTAGTCGAGTGAGGTTATGCTTTTAAGGCTGTTTACTTTCTCGGCGAGTTGGCTGTATTCTAACAGATTATGCTTATTAATAAAAGTCGTAGCGGCCTGCTTAACTTCGGCTACAAGCTGGTGGTCAAAGATGTCGGCTAGCCTCAGATTGAGCAGCCCATGCTGCATAGTGCCATATATTTCGCCTGGCCCGCGCGTCTCTAAATCAATCTGGGCGAGCCGAAAGCCGTCGCTTGTCTTCTCGAGGGCTTCAAGACGCTTTAACGAAGCCGGGTTGTCGCTAGGCGTAAATAGGTAGCAGTGCGATTGGTGCTGACCTCGACCAACTCTGCCCCGAAGTTGGTGCAGTGCAGCGAGCCCAAATCGCTCTGAGGATTCTATTAACATTATTGATGCATTGGGTATATCAACCCCTACCTCAATAACCGAAGTTGCCACTAGCATGTCTAGCTTGCCAGCTTTGAAGTCACTCATAATTTGCGTCTTTTCATCTGATTTTAACTTACCGTGGATCAGTCCAATGCGTCGATGTCGAAAAACTGATTGCTGTAAAACCCTAAACTCACCCTCGACACTCTTGACTCCAAGCTTATCTGATTCGGAAATCAGCGGACAGACCACAAAGGCCTGCTGGCCCTGTTCGATCAGTGAGTCGATGTGCTTATATACGTGAATGCGGCCTTTGTCCTTCACGACCTTTGTCGTGATGGGCTTTCGACCAGCTGGAAGCTCGTCGATAATCGAAACATCTAGGTCGCCATACACAACTAGCGCAAGGCTTCGTGGAATCGGTGTTGCAGTCATGGTAAGCACATGGGGCATTGTTGCTGCCTTTCCCTTTAGCTTTGAGCGCTGATTAACCCCAAACCGATGTTGCTCATCGACTACAACAAGGCCAAGGTTGTGGTACTCTACCTCACTACTTATTAAGGCGTGCGTACCAATTACACAATCGACCTTGCCTGACTTAATTAGTTCTAGTGTTCTTGCTCGATCTGATTTTTTCATATCAGAAATGAACAAAACAGACTTCATACCAATATCTTCAAGGAGTTTTTGGGACCCTAAAAAGTGCTGGCGGGCTAGTATTTCGGTTGGCACCATAATTGCCGACTGATAGCCTGACTGCTTGGCCATCACACAGGCCATTAGGGCCACTAGAGTCTTGCCACTGCCGACATCGCCTTCTAAAAGTCGGTTCATCGGGCTGTCTTTGCTGATATCTTCGAGGATTGTGTGGGCAGCTTTTTTTTGGGCTGCGGTTAATTCGAAATCAAGCAGGCCTACAAATTGCTGGGCAATACTGGGTTTATATTCTATCTCGACAGCTTTGGATGTTTTGATATTTCTTTTTATTGCCAGCCCAGTTAGCACAAGTTCAAATATTTCTTCAAAGCTAATACTGCGTTTGGCACTATCCAGCTGGGCTCCCGACTGTGCTGTATGCAAGATACGAATCGATGCTGATTTCGGGATTAGCTCGTGATCTTTTACTATCACACCAGGGAGACTATCCTCCAGCTGGTCGCAAACATCTATGCATTGTCTGATCAGCTTTCTGATTATAGTTGAGGTTAGCTGCTTGGTTTCAGGATAAACTGGTATTATTTCTTGCGAAAAAGGCTGACTGGAAGGCTTTTCGAAGGATGGTGCCTGGAGACTAATATAGCCATTTTTATACTCATAGATTCCTCTAAACCGATAAATGCTACCTGCGATAAGCGTCTGTGCCAGATAGGGCTGATTAAACCATATCGCCTTAATTGTGCCGGTAGCATCGCTCAGGACAGCTTCGGTAATTGTTAGCCTGCGGTTGCGATGGCTAATACGCATTGCTACTCGCTCAACCTTAGCCTCAAAACTCACTAGTCCAGGCTGAATATCACGAATACTTTTGATGGCCAAATAGCTATCCCACTTTCGAGGATAATAATTGAGCAAATCAACGATTGTAAAAATCCCAGCTTGAGCTAGGGCTTTTTCTAAAATAGGCCCAACGCCCTTGAGCCTCGATACTGAACTTTTAGTAGTCATATTTATATTCTAACACGAACAAAAAACGATAATTTTAACTGAGTTCAATATTTTTATAGCGTCTTTTGCCCAGCTGGACTAAGCAAGTTTTGGTTATTTTTTGCTCCCTGTCCTTTAGTACTTCATCGTTGATTTTTACCCCGCCTTGGTCTAGCAGCCTTCG
>JBAXMM010000056.1:0-3730 GCA_037134295.1 bacterium | reverse complement strand
GTGAAATGATGGGGAAAGATTTAAAATAAAATTAAGCCTAAAATACGGTTCTTTTTTAAGCTTAATTTGTTGCTGAGCTACAGCTTTAAAATTTTCTTTGCCTTCAATAATAACACCTGTTGATTCGTCACCCTTATAGCTGAGTATAGTCATCCTGTCATTGTAAAGATTTAAATCAGCTTTTGCCTTACTATTAAGCTTGGCAACCTCTCGTTTTATAGATTGGTCGCTTTTTATCAGGGTGTCTCCAGAGTAAAAAATCTTGCTAGATATGTTTTTCTTTTGCCTCCTTGCCGGTGATTGCTTTAAGATTTCTGGATAAATCTTGATAATTTCATCAATATCTGAAATTGCATAAACTGTTTCATCTTTTTTTGCTTTGCGCTTAAGATAGTCGCTTACCGCTGAAGTAGCCTCTGGGCCTTTAAAAAACCTCACTACAGGCGCCTCGGTCGCTTCTGACCTGGTGATCTCTTTTAGGTCAATTAGGGATTTTTTAAGCTCCGCTTTGCGAGCTGTAATCTCCTGCTCAAAGCTTGTCAGGTACCTTTCGATAGCTTCTGGTGGTTCGGCTACAAAAAGGGTCTTTTTGCCTTCGTTGGTTTCAGATACGAGACCCATCTCAGCCAATTCCGAAAGAATGACATAGGTAGTTGCACGATTTACCTCGGCCTGTTCACTAATACGCTGAACTGCGCTCGATCCCAAAAACAATGCGGCGACATACACCCTCGCCTGCTTGTCCGTAAGACCGACTGCTTCTAATTTCTTAGCTAAACTAGCTATTTGCATGTACTAATAATAGCATTGTTGTCATGTTTTGTCAACAAAAAAATGCCTGATTAACTCTTTGTATGTAATGTTACGATCAACTAAAGATAATTCAATAATTGGTAAATTTACCAAATTATTATTGTATTCTTTGGGATATAATACATTCATCGCGACGCAGTGCATTGTGGCAAATACCCTTTACAGATGAGGCATTATCAGGTATACTTATGCCTATCACTATTTATTAAGCAATTTACTCTTTAAAAAGAAGGATTAATCGTTATATGCCAGTAATCAAATCAGCTATCAAGAGAGTCCGCCAAGAAAAAAAGCGCAAAGCTTATAATATTGGTGTAAAGACATCTGTAAAAGCCAAGTTTAAGGCTGTTCGAGACGAAGTTGCCACTGGCAAAGTTAAGAGCAACGAAGAACTAGTTGCTGCTATTAAAGCTATCGACCAAGCGGTTCGCAAGGGCGTTATCAATAAACATAATGCCGGACGCAAAAAGAGCCGCCTAACACTTGCCTACAACTCAGTAGCCGAGAAGCCTTTTGGTACCGAACTAGCCAGCAAGCCTAAGGCTAAAAAAACTGCCGCTACTAAAAAACCAGCCACAAAAAAAGCTGCTGCCAAAAAGACCGCTACAAAAAAAGCTACTACAAAAAAATAGCCAAACTAGATGAGTTAATCTAGGGTATCTCTAAAAAGCCTCCAAATTGGAGGTTTTTTAGTTTTTAGAGCTGTACTCTTGGTTACAAAGTTTATAAAAAAGACCATTCATAGCTTCTTCAGACGACAGCTCGCCGGTTTTGGTAGCGATGTCGGCCTCGGCGATGAGCTGATAGGCTCGTGAGATATCTTCGATGTCTAGAGCCTTGACCAAAGGCAGGGCTTTTTGGGTTGAATACGGCGATACTTTGTAGGCCTGATTGAGCTGTGGGTTATTGATAATAACCAGCATCAACACCCGAAACTGATAAATAATAGCCCCTAGTATCATCTGGTCTGCATAACCCTGGAGTTTAAGATTTTTGTATAGCTTTATTACTCGAGGTAAATCCTTGCGCACCAACGCCTCGGCTAAAATGAATGCGTTGTTTTCTAGGCTTGGTGTAGCAAGCTCGTCGATTGAATCTCGAGAGATATCGCTATCATAGCTAGCGAGTTTAGAAATTTCATTATGGAGACTCCACTGGTTCTCCCCTACTAGATCGATAAGGTAGCCAGCTAATTGGCTATCGAGCTTTGCACCGGCCCTGTGGGCCTCGACAAGTGCCCATTTTGTTAACTCGACACGGCTGAGTCGCCTGAACTCCGTAGCGCCCTTAACTTTACTGAGGCTCTTATAAAGAGTTGTGCGCTTATCTGGGTTAGGGTCGATAATGACCAGATTAGTGCTATCGGTAGCATTTTGCAGTATCGCATCGATCTGTGCTTGGCTTGGCTTCGATTTGGGGAGATTAGTCAAAATAATCAGCCGGCTACTAACAAACATGGGCATAGCAGACAAGTTAGCAAGCAGGCTATCGTTCCCTTGCTCGAGGGCATCAATAGACTGCATATCACCCTCAGATCCAGTTTTTTTGATATATTGAGATTTTATTAGACTCAGCTGGCGGCTGATTGCATAACTATTTTCGCCATATAGATACAAGATCATTTTTAAAACCTCTCCTTTCGAGCTTAATTATACTTCATATAAGCCTAGTCTCGCTAACTGAGGTGAAACTAAAATTGATACTTGCAGGCTAGTAGTATATAGTTGGCTTTGCTGGGTACCTACCACCACAGGAGGACAAGTGAAGCTCAAAGTACTTGCCGAACAGCTAGTAAGTAACTATCAGCGCAGACGAGATCAACGCCTGGCACTAGAGTCAGTCAAAAATGAAAATACCTACGAGGCGAGCTACAGGGCTGCTATAAGGCAGCTCGAATGGCAGCTCGGATGCAACTGTTTTGAAACTAAAATCCATAATTTTTCACGAGCTATAAGCATACACGATGATGTGTATAACCACATGATTGATTGTGTAATGTGGCGCCAGACTGGCATAATTCGCGATCGTTGGGTCTGTATTGCCATCAACGACTGTTCTACACACGATGGAGCGCACCAGATTCTGGGTAACGAGTTAAAGAGTCTCCAGGACGTCTGGAGGTCGCTCTCGGCTGAAATATCATGTCCTTATGCCTACGACTAGTAACATATCGAGTCCGAGGTATCGACCCAAGCTAAATTGCTTGGGTCGAACTTATTTAATATGTCTTGTCGTTATTTTTTGACAGTGAGTACAAATGTGGGTACCCCTGCCTGCGGCGCGGATCTTGATAATTTTATGCCCACAGTCGGGGCAAGCGCTACCCTCTTTACGAAAAACCTGAGCAAATTTTAAATAGCTACCCCTGTTGCCCTTGGCATCAACGTAATTTCGGTCGCTGCTCCCACCCAAACTAATACTGAGGCTCATGACCTCTCTTACTGCGTTAAAAAGCCTTTTGAGCTTCACAGCGCTAACATCGCCAACTTTGGTAAGGGGGTGGATTCTAGCCATAAAGAGAGACTCGTCGGCATATATGTTGCCAACCCCTGCCAGTACCGTCTGATCTAACAAAGCAGCCTTGATACTGGTTTTAGAGCGTTTTTTTAGTGCCATTCCGAATTGCTCAAATGTATAGCTATCCTCGAGTGGTTCAGGGCCGAGCTTTTTCAAAAAAGCATTATTTTGATACAGGCCGTCGCTTGGCTCGAGTTTGATCCATCCAAATTTACGCTGATCATTAAAAAATAGTGTACCGTTTTCTAGATCTATGATGACTCTGGTAGATCTGTCGGGAAGTTTATCTATCAGGCTGTCATTGGGGTGACCTCCGCCAAAGCCCTTACCTTGGTTTGGTCGATACACCAGTTGGCCTGTCATCTTGAGATGGATCAAAATACTATAGCCAGTACTAAGT
>JBAXMM010000055.1:0-3740 GCA_037134295.1 bacterium | reverse complement strand
AGGGTCTGCAGAGCTAGTTATTATCCGATCTGTCATAGCTTCACTGACGCCTTTAACTTTGAGCTCTTGCCTTAGCTCATCTTGCTTTTGTTGACACAATTTTTCCAACGTTGTCTTGATATCACTTTTGGGTTTAGGCTCTAGCTCCACATATTCTAAGACGCGCTCCAGGTGCTGTGAATCTTGTGGTGATGATGATATAAGATCTTTAGCGATATCAATATGCCCATCTTGGACAAGTTTCACCACCGCTAAATCAAGAGTATAAGTATAGCTATCATTTATGCGATATGTACTATTGCCTGCTTGGCGCCTTATTCTAAGATTTCTTAACGCCAACTGCAGCTCATCCTTCGAAGAGGTGGTGCTGGCTTTTTCCAAAATTCCTACCAATTCATCCTCAGGAACGTTTTCTATTCCCAGCCTCTTTAGGCTAGCGCTTGTCTCCTCATTTGCTGCTGGGCCTGTAATGTCCTCAGAATTCTGGCCTTTTTCTTGAGCAATAGCTTTTAGTTCGTCATAAATGGTGCTCGGGCCTTGTTTGGGCCCGTTTTCACCTGATTTTAATTCTTTTGACATGCTACCAATATTGTAACATAAGGACTTATAATACTAATTTTTCCTTCACCGCTACCGGACACAATCCATTGTGCTTCTTGTCGCACTCTTTGCAACAAATAAACAGCTGGTGGCAGTCGGGCTTGGCACAATCAATGTAGCGGTCGCTAGATTTTTTACAGTGCGCGCATTTGCCCAGCACCTTCTGGCCACTCTTGCTGTCGCCATTGGTTATCATGCGCTCGTCAAACACAAAGTTTTTGCCGATAAAGTAGCCGTCGGGGTATTTTTCGAGGTATTTTACAATCCCGCCTTCTAGCTGGTAAACATCGGTAAAGCCCTCTTCGGCAAGTAGTGCTGTAGCCTTTTCGCAGCGGATTCCGCCAGTACAGTATGTAACTACTTTTTTATTCTTATCTATCTTGAGGTTTTTAATCTTTTCGGGTAGCTCATAAAACTTCACCGTATCGGGCTGTATTGCACCATCAAACCGCCCAACCTCGTATTCATAATTATTGCGCATGTCTACCACGACCACATCCTCGCCCTTTTCAAATAGCTCATGCATTTGCTCTGGCTTTAGATATTGACCAGTTTTATTCATATTAACCTTTTTACCTAAGGTCACTATCTCGGGCCGGTACTTGACTATCATTTTTGGGAAAGGCATTTTACCAGCCGGGGTGCGTTTGAATACGATACCCCCAAAGCTCGGGTGGGCGTTCATGTACTCGACATACTGCCTAAGTTCAGAACGACTTCCTGCAACTGTGCCGTTGATCCCCTCTTCGCCAATCAGAATACGGCCTTTCAGCCCAATGCCTTTACAGACTAGTTTGTGCTGAATAGTTTCGAACTTCGGATCCCTGACATCTACGAATTTATAATATAGTAGTACAAAAATGTTATTCGACATAATCCAAAGATTATAGCAATAAATAACTTTTATTTCCAGATAGGCCCACTTGCTTTAGATATTGATATCTGGTAAAACTTATAACGATGCTTACGAATATTTCCGACCTAGAGGAGAGGCATGGCACTAGATTTACAAACCAGACTGTTCGAACTTCCGGATATCCAACCACTGTGTGGTTTTCGGAGAGCTCTACTTAAACTTAGTGGCGAAGCTCTGATGGGCAGCCAAGAATCTGGCATCGATGCCGATGTCGTTAGAAGGTTTGCTCAAGAAATCGTGATCGCTCGTCAGGATCTCGATGTAGAGCTAGCCGTGGTGGTAGGTGGCGGCAACTTCTGGAGAGGCAAACAGCACCCAGAGATGGACCGCAACCAAGCAGATTTCGCGGGCATGCTCGCGACGGTAATGAACGGACTTTGCTTACAAGACCACCTCGAAAAACTCAATCAGCCAACTCGAGTTATGTCAGCCATCAGCATGGAAAAGGTTGCAGAACCCTACATTCGACGGCGTGCCATCAGGCACCTCGAAAAAGGCAGGGTCGTAATCTTGGCTGGAGGCACTGGCAACCCGACCTTCACTACCGATACTGCAGCTGCGCTGCGCTCGGTCGAAATCGAAGCCGAAGTGCTGCTGATGGCCAAAAATGGAGTCGATGGAGTTTACTCTGCAGACCCCAAAACTAACCCTGACGCAGTTCGCTACAAGGAGCTAACCTACCTTGATATCATCAATGATGATCTCCAAGTAATGGACCCCACGGCTGCAACTCATGCCATGGAAAACCACATGCCGATCGTCGTTTTCGATGGTTTGCGTGAAGGTGGCCTAGAGGAAGCCCTCGTCAACCCATATTCGGGTACCGTTATTAAATAGCTCTCTAGAGAGCTCTACTGGTCGCTTGCAATTACTGCAGGCGACTATTTATTTATAATTAAGATTTACGGCGGCGTTTTTTGATAACGAAAATTATGAAAGCTATAATAGCTACAAAATAGACCCCGAGTACCAGTAGCAGAGCCGAATCAGAAAGTATGGTAAAAAATGGCAGGATAAAAAACAGCCCGAGCCCCAGTACTAATAATCCGATTACGACATCACCAAATGCTCCGGCTTGGTAATCTTCGTGAGGGGTTTGGTAAGATTGGTGATCATGCTTCTTTTTATGTTCGTGCTTGGAGTGGCTGTTTTTGCTCATGTATAAGTCCCTTTTTTTATAAGTTGTCGATACTTATTCTAACCCTTTTTTAGGATTAATTCTATTGTATCAAGTGCCTCTTGTGGCGAGTGGGTGTCCATTAATTTTGCCCGAACTTGGGCAGAACCGTCGAAGCCATTAATATAGAGCTTGAAGAATTTCTTTAATGGCTCAAAAGACTTATTGTCTCCCCAGGTTTTTTGAAACAAAACTATGTGCTCAACTAAAATATCTAACATATCAGATAGGCTGTGCTCAGTTTGGGTTTCGTCGAAAACAAATAAATTATTAAAAATACCCCTCCCGATCATAACTCCATCAACTCCAGTTTGTTCGGATCTCTCTCTGGCCTCTGCCCTAGTTAGTACATCGCCGTTACCGATTATAACTGTATCGGGAGAAATCTTATCGCGTAGCGTGACGGCCTTTTTGACTTCGTCCCAATGAGCTGGCACCTTGCTCATTTCTTTTTTGGTGCGACCATGCACAATGATGGCATCTAGCTTTTGTTGCAATAAAAACCCAATCCATTTTTCGGTATCGATAGTGTTAAACCCAATGCGAGTTTTAACACTAACTGGCACCTTGCCATTGGCACCCTTAATCGTTGCGGCTATTACCTTGCTGGCTAGTTCAGGGTTTTGGATCATCGCGCTACAAGCACCTTTTTTGATCATGTCTTTTACAGGGCAGCCCATATTGATATCGATTCCGGCAAAGCCCATCGCAACCAAGTCTTGCGCCATAGTGAAGTAATTATCAGGATTAATACCCCAAATCTGAGCAATTACAGGGCCTTCGCTAGGACTTAAACGCAAGCGTGAGCTGATAGCTTCTTTACCGGGGCTACAATAGCCGTCGGCATTGGCAAATTCGGTCATCATGAGATCGGCCGGCGCATGCTTAGCGACTATCTGCCTAAAAACCGTGTCTGTTACGTCGTCCATCGGCGCCAATACGAAAAATGGCTGCTTAGATTCTTTAAGATTTTTCCAGATGTTACTCATAGTATTAGGTGGCCGTACTGATAACAAACATCAATAATAAACCCAACAATGTTAGGAC
>JBAXMM010000054.1:0-3776 GCA_037134295.1 bacterium | reverse complement strand
GTTGTAGACAATGTTTTGTATCTCTATTCCCCTGGCACTGATAGTAACTATCAGGAGATGCTAGGTGTTTTGGGCTGGGCTTTTGAAGAGATGAAGTTATAAAAATTTTCTGCTCAGATCCAAATATCTACCATCTGAATGATCTTATTGCTACAATTAAACAAGTATCATTTGCACAAGAGAGGAAAAGCAAAAGTCTGAATTCAGCTGCTATTAGAAACTATGGAATCTGAAAAATTTGATATAGCCAAGATATACCCTAAGCTGTATGTTGCTAGCAAAGAGAAGCCAACTATAGTTGAAGTGCCACTAATGAGAGTTTTGGCAATTAACGGCGAAGGTGACCCCCAGGGGCCTAGATTTAAAGACTCTGTTGCGGCACTATACTCAATGGCATACGCAATTAGGTTTTTACCCAGAAAAAATATCAACCCAGAGGGCTATATCGATTTTAATGTCACTGCGATTGAAGTGATGTGGAGTATGAAAAACGGAGCCAAACTTGATTCTGGCCAAAAAGATAATATTCTATGGGAGGCTTTTATTGTGGTACCCGGCTTTATTACTCAAAATATCGTTAACATTGCTCGGTCTCAGATACCAGAATCTCAATCCAGCGACCGACATGCCGAGCTACATATTGCGTCTTTACAAGAAAAAAGCTCGGTACAGGTACTACACACAGGATCGGTTAAAAATGAACAAAAAGCTAAAGACGTATTATATGCTTTTTTAGACAAAAAAGGCCTCAAGCCTGCCCTGAGGCTCCATAGCATATATCTGAGTGATCCAACTCGCACCAGGCCCGGACGGCTAAGAACAATTATCAGGCTACCGGTAACTAAAGATTAAAAATATAGGTCTTTTTTGTCTTGCTTGGCGCTGTCTGCACTCTTAGAAGTTGCGAATATCAGTACTACCAATCCGCACAGGGCTAGCAGTATTACAAGCATCACTTTACCTGATTGCGTATTGAATACGCCTAGGTTTCGAAGCATAAATATTAGACCTAGAGTCATCATGCCGAATGAAAAACCATTACCCTTGGCCCTAGAAGGGGATATCGTAAATAGTCCAATAAATACCAATAGCACAGGCCAGTACTGAGAAATTATCACAGATGAGTCAAGAAATCCCAGCAGGTCGATTAGTACAATCACGGCAATAGATAAAAATAATAGCGATACGCATATGTTTATAATACTTAATTTCTTCATAGTATCTCCTTATAAATACAATAATACAGAAAAATATACTATTTTGCTATTTTTTAAAGGTGCTATGATATTAAAAAGGAGAAAATTATGCAAAATAATGATTTAGCAACTAAGAAACTTATAGCAGGTATATTAATTTTTGTTACTTTGCTGGTCGGGGTATTGTTAATTGCCCAAAACAGCTTTTCACAAAAGCTAAAGTCTATCACCATAACCACCAACTCAGGCCCAGTATCGCCCGAGTTTCAGCAGACCTCAGTATTTGAGCTAACAGATAAGTCTTGCAGTATTACCACCACCAAAACCGCCTCTAGCGAAACAGTAACTAACCCCTGCAACCTCCAGTCCGACAAATTTAGTATGATTCAAAAGGACATTTATAATTACTCAGTAATTGATAAGATAATGGCCAATAAGCAGGATACTCAAAAGTCTCTAATAGGAGGTCCAAGCTACAACATTAGTGTTACTCTGAATAATGGACAGACGTATTCCACAGATTCTAATACCAACTTCACTGAAGGTATCCAGCCTCTTTTAGATAGTTTGAATCTTTATGTAAATAACTTTTCTGAGCTCGGTATTTAGCAACCTGCTACTTAGAAAAAGTTTTTTTGAAAAAAGCCGATAGCCTTAGCCGGGTGCTTGTTAGTAATTGTTTTGCTAAAGCGGTGTTAGATACCATTCTTGTCAAAAGAGCTGCCACACCAATAGTCAGCAGTATCCATCCATAGCCCTTGGTAAGTAGGCAGAAATTATTGATAAGGTTATTAACTAGAGCATTGGTAGGATCTGATTCGGGTAGTAGAGACGAACTTATGGCAGGGCCACCATAAGATAGTGCCAGAATTATCGCACCAGATATGCCGAAAGCCAAACAGTATGTCTTTAGTAGTCTTGAGAGGTTCTTGATATTTAACAACAACACACCCAAGATAGCGATTGCCGTTACCCACCACAAAGCGTTTGTGACGGTGGATATAAGCTTAAAAGCCGACTGTAGCTTTACTAGTACCGCCAGAGGAGAATTGGGCTTTTTATCGATATCTAAAATTGTAATTGTATCTGGTACGGATTTTACAAACTGTGATGTTGTATCTGCAAGTCCCTGAGGTAGACCGACTGCAGGTAGGTACTGCTCAGCCTGTGATTTGAAGGCAGATGTATTGAAGACTATTTTTTTGTCTGCTAGGTTAGTGGCTTCGCCCGCCACTTTATACATCTTTATTATTGCTGGCTCTGCGACCTTCGATACGTTTTCTGGAGTTATTATCATCTCCATGATCTTTGTGATAATTGCACGTTTGATAAAGTTATTTTTTATGGTATCAGGCAAGTTATCGCTAATCTCATTTTTAGCAATTTGTGCTATGTTATCAAAGGCACGCGACTCCTTTAAAAATAAATAGCTCTTTGCGCCGGTAGTGAAGTTGTCCCTCAGGACAGATGCAAAACTGACCAGAACAAGAGTAATCGTTAGTATAACTAAGACTAGTCTGTTCCAGCCAGAATGCGATTTTTTAGTTTTTAAACTATCTGCCATAAAAATTTATTTTGATTTTGTCTTTGGGTAGAAGACAAGGCCCATGATACCTAGTACTACACCGACAATGATGGCGTATATACCAATTACATTGACTAAGTCCAGGATTGCAGACAGTGGGCTATTTAGTACATAGATACCAAATATTACCGATACAACACCTACAAGTACAAAAAGTAGGTTGCCACCGTTATCTTTGGTTGTGAATCCAAGATAGATATCTACTACTCCAAATATTATCGCCCAAATAGCGATTAGGAAAGCGATTATCTCTCCTGTTAGCTCTGGTCTTGCAACCAGGAAGATTCCTGCCACAACTCCGACTAAGCCCAAAATTACGTGTACAAGCGATCCCTTGCTTGACTTGTCGTAAGCAGGCTCAAAAAGGGTCGATAGACCTATTAGTAGTATGTTAAGCGCAAAAGCATAAACCAAAACTACTAATGTGGCACCAGGCCATATAAGTAGTATCGAGCCTAGTCCAATATTGACTATTGCTCTAATTAATATTGCATTCTTCGACGGTAAAACGGCTATTTCCATAATTACTCCTCATTAATTTAATACTTTCAATTGTAATGCTTTATTGATATCAATTGCAAGCTTTAAGATAGCTAGATAATTTTTTAGTTAATCTCTGCCTACGCCGAATATTCTCAGCAAAAAAAGAAAAAGATTCAAAAAATCTAGGTACAAACTAAGAGCACCCAAGATTGCAAGATTACCTGAGCTTCCGAACTCGGAGTATAGCTTTTTGATTTTTTGTATATCATAGGCAGTTAGCCCCAAGAAAATACCCACACCCAAATACGAAACTATCATTTGGAGCGAGTCGGAACCCAGAAATATGTTCACAAGGCTTGCAATAATAATCCCTACCAGGCCCATTATGAGTAGGGAGCCGAACTTGCTGAGATCGACTTTTGTCAGGTATCCGACGATTGCCATCACCAAGAACATGCTGCCAGTAATAAAGAAGACGCGCATTATGGAGCTCGATGTATACACTAAGAATA
>JBAXMM010000053.1:0-3786 GCA_037134295.1 bacterium | reverse complement strand
ACATTTGGAGTGAGTCCCGAATCATTTAGGCTCATTTGGTAAGCATCACTAATTTGAATCTGTGCATACGCACTAAGACGATCAGCATTAGGAAAGAGACCAAGCTTGTTAAATAACGATTCTGAAATAAGGCCGAGTGACCCAGCACTCCAGAGCTTTGCTAAAAATCCAGATATGGGTAGCCCAAAAGCACTTCGTTGCTCAATGCCATAATCGAGCGTTGCATATGAAAAGCGGGCTGGTTTTGTAGTAATTAATCCAGTACCAGCAGCATCATAAGAAGCCGACATCCAAACTCCTGAGGTCTTGCGCTCTACGTGCGGCGATAACACTTGCTGGTGAATTCGCCGATCCAACTGACCAAGATAAAGGATGACGTGATCAGATACAGATCTGCGAGCTGAGCCACTAAATGCGGGTGAGTTTTCAAGTAAGACTGGGGTTGCCAAGGCCCCTGCTGCTAGCCAAATACGGCGAGCCTGATAAGCTCCACCTTTCATATATGCTTTCCAAGCATGTCCTATTCGCTCGATACGATCAACCTTGCCATTTATCATTGATAAATTCTCGCGTTCTGCGCAAAGCTTCCTCCAGTGATGTATTGGGCGAATCGGCCGATAAGGGACAAAAAGCCAAGGTTGGCCAAAACGCGATTCGAGAGGCTCTGGATAAAACTGCCTGAAAAGCTCCTCGAATAAAACTCTATCCGCTTCAAAAAAAGCTGATGGGGCTCCCATTGCAATGACACCATGCCAGTAAGCCCCCAGCCCCCCAAAGCCACCGTTTGAACATGGAATACGGCACATATCATCATACCACTGGATCTCTGGTTGATCTGAACCGGCCAAGACGAATACCCGATTACGCTTATCTAGACCATAGGCAGTAGCCAACGCAGTAAGTCCCGAACCAATAATCAGATCGTCGTAGACCATAACCTGTTACTCAAATAAAGGTAGCCATACCAGCGCATCCCGAGTATTCTCAAGATAAGGTCAAGGGGGCGTAGCAAGCACGGGTAACGGCCACAACCTTTCATTAGTACTCCATATAACAAATAAAGTTTTTTCTCGAACCCACTTTGGAAAGGGCGCTCAACCAGATGAAAAAGGTTTAGAAATCGATCAGAGGAAGGCATGCCCTCCTTAATAAGCATCGCAATTTCATCAACAGACGTAGCGACTGTCAGTCCAGAAGGTAACTCTTCCACAACGTTGTAAAACCATCCAATATTGATAATTTTTGCATTACAAATTCTTATTGCGTCTTCCAGCGCCTGTTGTTTTACCCTTGGATAGTTGTAGCATCGTGTGATTGAGGTAACGTTTGTAGAAGCCGAAGAAATATAAAACACGCTGACTTTATTTTGCTTCGAAAGATATTCCAACAACAAAAAATTCTCTTTAGCTGAACGTGAATAAGAAAAAACTAAAACATTATCGCCAGAAAGAAATCTAAAATTTGTCAGCTCCGCATGACCAATCGCCCAAATAGGAGTACTGACTAATAAATGAGATTTTTTTAGAGATTGCCAAACCTTTGAGTTGCGGCCCAAAACAATCAGTCGCTTGGCCAAGATCACTTCAGCCATAATTGTCGAGCCCTTTATCTAACAGGTGATTTTTTGCGGGTACCCCAACAGCAATTGAAGCAGGTGGAACATCCCGAAGAACAACGGCATTGGCACCAATCACGCAACCGTCCCCTAGTTGCAAGGGCCCTAGTATCTTTGCACCGACCGATATAGTCACATTATCACCCACTCGGGGGCGCTTATTTGGGTCGTACTCAAAATCTGCAACCCTTCCTCCAAGAGTTACTTGATGAAAAATTGTAGCATTTTCACCGATACTACACGCACCCAGAACCGTTCCCTGAGGGTGTGGAATAACAATACCAGGACCAATTTGAAGCCGGGCTGGCACCTCTAAGTTAAATAAAATAAAGTTAGTCAAACTAAATAGCTTAGCTAGTCGAAAATAACCATGAAGGTGCATTACTTGGGCGAAGCGCAGAATGGTTACTGGCGCAAAGCGCGGTCCAAAATGGGAGATCAGCCGTCGAGGTGAGCCTGGTTTTCCTGAGAGCAGACATAATCGAGCCCAATCTGCATTAAGGTATTCTTTTAGTTTGAGGGGCATAGTTAAGTTTTAAGGGGACTTTGATATGGATTATATCTAACTGTATAAAATTCACATTTGTGACCTAGACGAAATAGTGCGCATGCATAAAGCAATGAGAAAGTTGGGGTAGAGATGTAATACTGGCTGAGAAAAATAATTGGGCTAGACATAATAAGAATTTGTCCAAGCTGACCCACCCGAGGACTCAGTATCCGGCGAAAAGAAAGCGCAATAAAGATTACGCCAAACATACCAGCCTGAAATAATAGTTGCCCCATCCCGGAGGGAGGTCCTCCTAAACTTAGATCCATCAGCCAAGGCAAATCAGCCAATAAAGTATTTCGTGCTGTTTCCCAAGCTACTACAGACATGCCGTGCGGCATAAGCAAACTGCTAAAAGATTCGTAAACAACAGCTGCCATGCCGCCAAGCCGAACATTCATGCTATAGTCTAAAGACAGTATATTTGTTGGTTCAGATAAAACATCACCGATTAAAGTGCCTATGCGTGAATTAGTACTTCTCAGAACTTGAACCATCACCTCATCCAACGGCAGTATGGCTATAAACATAATTACTAAAGTAGCGATGACAAACCAACGCTGTCGATAAAAAAGTGACCAGGCTATTGCTGAGATCATTAACGCCAATATCGCGCTAGATGAAGCAGCCAGCAAAACAGCATCAAGGATACAAAGAAATAGTATCCACTGACTACGCCCGCTAGAATCCAGTAGCGCCAAACAAGCTGCCAATAACAAAATATGGAATGCATGATGGGTTGGCTCGGGAGCCAAACTCAGAACACCACGCCCAGAATTAATAATGTCTAGCGCCGCTTCACTCCATTGCCCAATCAAAAATCCAAGAAAGTTAGGATCGAAAAGTTTTTGGATGACAGCAGTTGCGATCCAAAAAAAAATTGCAAACTTTATTATTTTAATTGCCGCCCCTTGGTATTCTTTCACATAACGGAGTAAGGGCATAGTTAACAATATGGGGGTTAGGTAGGATACTAAATATTTATATTCTTGAGTATTATCATAGGGAAAGCAAGTTGCAAAAAATATACCAAGCCCAACCAAGGCAAAACCTAACAGAGCAATTTGATCTAAACGTGCTAAGGAAAAAAACACCTTCAAGCCTGCAGGGAAAAATAGAAATGTGCCTAACATTAGGGCAAATGGTTGCGTATAACTTTCTGACGGTATCAATTGAAGATAAGGAAAGGCAGTAAATAGCATCAACACAGATCCGAGCAGAAAATATAATAAATACCGTGCTCGATTAGCTTTAGTGAAATCATGCATAACGAAGGTATGCCCTTCTCAGAAGCCAGACTTGGCCCCAACGTGCCAAACAAGTTCCAGCAAGAAACCATTCAACTCCAGCCTGAGCTGCTGACGCTGCAGCAAAAGATATAATAAAGATCAGGCCCGATACAAGACTTGCTACTAAGACCTCATTTTCACGATCGCGAGCGATAAGATGAAACTCGATCAAACCATAGATTTGACCGCATGCGATCACTCCAGCGAGTATTAGTGAGATGTCTGAGATCTCAAACTTTGCAAAAAGATAATCTAAGTAAGATACACGTTTAGCAAATAATGCTGCCATGGTCAGCGCTATTGAAAAAATAGCTAGCAACAATGCATTAAAC
>JBAXMM010000052.1:0-3811 GCA_037134295.1 bacterium | reverse complement strand
CAAGCTTACGGCACTGGCCGAGGTTCTATTACGATGCGTGCCGTAGCCGAGATAACCGAAAACCAAAAAGGCAAAGAGCGTATTATTATTACCGAAGTTCCTTACCAAACAAACAAGGCTAGTTTGGTAGAAAAAATCGCCGAGCTAGTTCAGACCAAAAAGATAGTCGGTATATCTGATCTCCGTGATGAATCAGGCAAAGAGGGTGTACGTGTTGTGATAGAGCTCAAAAAAGATGCTTATTCGGGCAAGATATTAAACCAGCTCTACAAAATGACACCAATGCAAACAGCTTTCCATGTCAATATGCTGGCTCTAGTCGAGGGTATTCAGCCCAGAGTTTTGAACCTCGAAATGGTGTTGCGCTATTATCTCGAGCATCGGCAGGTTGTGGTGCGCAGACGAACCGAGTTTGAGCTTCGCAAGGCCGAAGATCGCGCCCACATCCTAGAAGGACTCAAGATAGCACTCGATGAAATCGACAAGGTTATTAGTACTATTCGCGCCAGCGCTAACCAAGAAGAAGCCCGTGCTAACCTTGTGACCCAATTTAAGCTAACCGAAATCCAGGCCAATGCAATTTTGGCAATGCAACTTCGCGTCTTGGCTGGGCTCGAGCGCAAGCGCATCGAAGATGAGTACCTCGAACTCCAGAAGCTCATTAAAAAGCTCAAAGAAATACTTAGCAGTGCGGCTAACATCCTGAAAGTTATCAGGGCCGAACTAGAAGAAGTAAAAGAAACCTATGGCGATAAACGCAAAACCCAGATTGTCAAAAAAGCGATTGGTAACTTTAGCGAAGAAGATTTGATTCCCGACGAGGAAGTGGTTATTACGCTCACTAAGGGCAATTATATTAAGAGAATCATTGCTACCGAATACCGTGCACAAGGTCGAGGAGGCAAGGGAAAGATGGGCATGGGCACCAAAGAAGAAGACGTTGTCGAGCATGTCGTACAGGCCCGAACCCACGACACAATACTATTCTTTACGACACTAGGAAGGGTATTTAAGCTCAAGGTCTACGAAATACCCCCAGCCAGCCGCATCGCTAAGGGGCAGTCCATAATGAATGTCTTAAGCCTCAGTCCCGAAGAAAGCGTAACTTCACTTGTCGCTATTCAAAAAGACGACCCAGCCAAGTATCTATTTATGACCACCAATAACGGAACCATCAAAAAGACTTCCCTCTCTGACTTTACGAATATTCGCCAGAGCGGAATAGTAGCTATCAAACTCGACGGCGGCGATAAACTTAGCTGGGTCAAGAAGACTACCGGCGAGGACAATATTATAATATCAACATCCAATGCCCAAGCGATCCGCTTTAATGAAAAAGACGCCCGACCAATGGGCCGAGCCACCAGAGGAGTCAGGGGCATTAGATTGCGCAAAGACGACGTCGTGGTAGGAATGGATGTCATCAGTGGCGAAGACAAACTAATGCTGGTAATTATGGAAAACGGATACGGAAAAATAACCAAGAGCAACCAATTTTCGTCACACAATCGCGGTGGGGTCGGTATTAAAGCCGGCGTCGCAACAGCCAAGACCGGTAAGGCTGTCGATGTTCGAATAATTGATGGTAGAGAAGACGACGTACTTATTATATCCAAGCGTGGACAAGTAATACGCCTCAAGCTTAGCGCGATTCCTGTAATTGGCCGATCAACCCAAGGTGTTCGAATTATGCGAATGGCCGAAGGCGACCAGATAGCATCTATCGCACTCCTGCCAAAAGAACTAGAATCTGATATACCAATCGAAGCTCCAATAGCTCAAGCAACAAGCAGCGATAAAAAACTAGAGCCATCCGAGGACCCAAAAGACTCTAAAAAAACAGCCAAGTAGTTTTTGAGCACTTTGTAAGCATAGCCAAAATATAGTATTATGAAGCTAATAGAAAGGTAAACCATGCTCCAGGCATTTCCAAGAAGATTGCATTCGAGGATCACTAGGCATTTTTTGAATCCAACTGCAGTAGTCGAAGGCCTTGATGTCCGTACTGGCCACAAAGTGCTCGAAATAGGGCTGCCTATTGGTTTTTTTGCTCCAGCTTTGCTGAATAAAATTGGCGAAGAAGGCACTGTTTTTGTTGCAGGACCAAGTATGGACTCTTTTGGCAAGCTATCGCACCTCGCCGATCGAAAAAACCTAGATTTTTTGCTCTTGGCCGATGTTTTGACTGGTGGAGCCATACCGAATGGTTCGCTCGACACTGTAGTTTTGACCAACCTGCTATCGAGCACCATCAAGCCAGATTCATTTTGCCTAGCGATTGGGCAGTATCTAAAGCCCGATAGTGAGATAGTTCTGATAGACTGGGATAGCAAAATAGCAGCTGTAGGCCCGAGTATGGATAGGCGCGTTACCAAAGAGGATGCCCTGCGGCTTATGAACAGCTGCGGAATGAGCTTCAAGCGTGTGCTCGATCTACCCGGCTACCACTACGGTATGGTTTTTAGCTTCGATTTACCTTAGCTACAGATAAGTTATAGACTTATAGCTATTAAAGCTTTAGAATAAATATAATTTAACGAGAGGGACTTTTTTTATGATAACACCTTATTTATACGTTCCACTGTTAGCCTGGCTAATAGCGCAACTCATTAAAACCATCATCGAAATCATCAAAGGCGACGCAGATGTACGCTATCTTTATGCATCAGGGGGAATGCCCTCTGCCCACTCGGCAGTAGTTTGCTCGCTAGCTGGCTATACCTTTTACAACCAGGGTATTGGTAGCCCGCTGTTCGGTATTACAGCAATAATAGCTGGTATTGTGATGTACGATAGCTTTGGTGTCCGCCGCAGCGCTGGAGAGCAGGCCCGAACCCTAAACACATTGATAGCCGAAATGGCTCGCACCGGAAACTTGCGCAAACCAGATGAGTACGGTCAGCTCCGTGAGATACTAGGGCATCAACCATTAGAAGTTATTGTGGGTGCAATACTAGGGGGGCTAGTGGCAACTCTCTTTAGTCTCAATCAGCTCTCCCCGATTATTAATTGGCTAACGGCATCGCCTAGCAAATTAGAAATAAAAGTAATTTTTGGGATTGGGGTTTCGATGATAGTGCTGTCTTTAGGTATATTTGCAGCCTATAAAAAGAAAATCAAAAAAGACCGTGAGCTTAAAAAGATCAATACCTACTTCCAGCTATCCAATATTTGTCTTGGTATAACTTTATTGCTAGCAGGCCTACTCGCCAACGAGTCTATATTGCCCTACGGCCAGCGATGGTTGGCAGTTGCGATTATGACCGTATGGGCCCTACTGATGCTGATTGCCATCTGGAGAATGTCCAATTTGCGTAAAATTGCGCGTTTTAGTTCGCCCGATGACGACTCTAGTAAAAAAGCATGGCTCAAAAAAGCTGGTAAAAAGAAGTAGACACGAATTATAGGCTTGACACCACCCTATTTAACCTGTAAAATTCAATTTAAGTTTTTGCTTAGCAAATAAAGCGGACTACAAATAAAAACAGCAGACATTAAATTGTCAGCTGATTTTATTTTGACGCTGCTGAAGGCTCAAGCAAAAGCATGGTATCTTGAGAAGTAAATAGTGCTAGAAACAAGGACTCGTTAATTTCTTTTTGGTTACGTTTTTTTAAAAATGTAACAACCCAAGGTGCTTCTCTTTTTAGAGAATGCATCACTGGTTTTAAAGCCAGTAACTCTTTTGTTGGAGATTGGTTTTATCTATTTTTAAGAACAATGCTTTGTTTAGATGCTCCGAACGGCTTGCCGTTTGTAGCCTATACTAAGTACTTATATAGATTGCCAGCTCCAACTTTTTTGGAGAGTT
>JBAXMM010000051.1:0-3914 GCA_037134295.1 bacterium | reverse complement strand
GCTTACTTAGCTTTAGTATCTAGGCTATCACGCCGAGCGGATTATTTCTTCAGCAAATCTTCGATCAGTTCACTGTCGGCCTGGCCAGAATCTAGATGAAAACTAAGGCTCGGTGAAAACTTCGATTTAATCTTGCCTGCCAGGGCCTTGGATATTTCACCGCGGTTTTTTTGAATAAGCTCAAAAACAGTCTCGGCATCACTACCCCAGACCGAAACATAAATATGGGCAATTTTTAGGTCAGGGCTGATTTTGACGCCATTAACACTGATAGAGCTGCCAGGCATTTGGTACTCGAGCAGTATCGGAGCAAGCTGTTTTTTGACCATTGAGCTAAACTTTTCGAGTCGCAAGTTCATAGCAGCTTATAGCTTTCGGGCGCGTGAGCTGGTGGTATAAAATACTAGCTCGTCGCCGAGTTCTATTGCCTTGTTGGTTGCGACTTCGAGTCCGCACTCTTCGTTCTGCATAGCTTCTTTGGATTCTTGCTTGTCTTTTTGGAGGCTCTTGAGCTTGCCGGTACCAACAACCTTACCAGCTCGGGTTATTTTGAGGTCGGTGTCTGGCGTAACCTTGCCGCTCAAAACCTTACCTCCACAAATTACCTTGTCTTTAGTGGTTTTAAAGACTCCTAGTATTTTGAGCTTGGCTAGCTCGGTTTCAATAATTTCTGGCTCGAGCATCGAAGATAGCCATTCGCGGGTATCGTCGAGTAGCTCGTAGATAACTTTATAAAGCTGGAACTCTACACCCGAGCGTTTGGCCTGCTGATTGACGGCGGCGTTAATACTAACATTAAAGCCCAAAATAATTGCTTTACCAGCCGTGGCAGCTTGCACATCGCCTTCCGAAATATCACCGATACCAGAAGCCACTATTTTGACTCTGACTTCGTCATTACCAACTTGGTCTAGTGCCGAAATTAGCGACTCGAGCGAGCCCTGTACATCGGCCTTTACCACTATCGGCAATTCCTTAACTGCACCCTCTACTACGGCGTTGGCGATATCCTCGGCCGTAACGCTCTTAATTGACGTTACTGATTTGTAGGTTTTTTTGCGACTCTGGCGATCGACCCAATCCTTGGCCTCTTTTTCGGTGTTGACTTGCTCGAACCAGTTGCCGAATTCTGGAAGCGACTTCAAGCCCGAAACTACTGCCGGCATAGATGGCTCGGCTTGTTTGATTTTGTTACCCCTAAAATCTTCCATGGTTCGGATTTTGCCATAGCTAACTCCGGCGATAATCCAATCGCCTGGTTTAATAATGCCTTCCTGGACGAGCAAAGTAACAATTGGCCCCCTACCGGTATCTAGGTGCGATTCGATCACTACACCCCTGCCAAAGCCATCGACACGAGCGACTGACTCGGCGATATCGGCAACCAGTAGTACAACTTCCAGAAGCTTAGTTATGCCGTCGCCAGTTTTGGCTGAGACCTCGACACAAGGCACATCGCCACCCCAGTCATCTGGTAAAATACCGACTTCCGAGAGCTCTTGCTTGACTCTATTAACATCGGCTCCTTCTTTGTCGATTTTATTAATCGCCACTACGAGAGCTACGCCAGCTTGTTTGGCGTGGTCGATTGCTTCGCGAGTTTGAGGCTTAACGCCGTCGTCGGCTGCCACTACAATAATTGCAATATCGGCTATTTTGGCACCGTGTTCGCGCAGAGCCGAAAAAGCTTCGTGCCCTGGCGTATCTAAAAATGTAATCACTCGATCGTTTTTGGTAACTTGGTAGGCACCAATGTGCTGGGTAATTCCACCGGCTTCACCAGCAGCTACTTCGGCACTGCGAATGGCATCGAGCAGGCTTGTTTTACCATGATCGACGTGACCCATCACTGCTACAACCGGAGGCCTTGGCACTTGCTTGGTTTCGTCAATTTCGTTTGGTCGAAGCTCTTTATCGGCAGCCTTAGGTACAACCTCAAAGCCAAGCTCGGTACCAATAATTTGAGCTGTATCAAAATCGATTTGCTCGTTGATGGTGGCCATAACGCCATTTTTCATTAGTTCACCTACTACTGCAGCTGGTCCTTTGCCCAGAAGTTCGGCAAACTCACCCACGCTAATGACTTCTGCTACCTCTACTTTAATTGTGTCATCGCTCATGGGCGCCTCCTGTTAATTATTTGGGGCAAATGGTTCTTGATACTATTATAGCAACTGTCTGAGCAAACATAGACCCCGCGGCTGGAGATATTCTGTTTTTTATCGTATACCGGCTGTCCGTCTTGCAAAACCCAGCGCTGAAGCTGGCTCTTTGGCTGCTTTTTGCGACACCCCTTGCAACTGCGAATCGGAGTATGTGATTGCGCAGTTACCATTGGGGCTTATTCTTTCTCAGTTTTTTTATCGGCTGTAGCTTTTTTTGGCTCTGTCTCTGTAGTCTTGGCGGTTGGCTTAGCTGTCTTAGCTACTGGCTCTTTACCAGTCTTAAGACTCAACGATAGTTTGTGCTGGTCAGTATCTATAGCAATTACCCTAAACTTTTTAGTTTCACCAACTTTTACTAGAGCGTTAGGATCTGTAATATGGTCGTCCGATAGCTCTGAGATATGCACAAGCGCCTCAATAACAGGAGTAATTTCTACGAATGCTCCAAAAGGTGTAATGCGAGTTACTTTGCCGTCGATGAAATCGCCTAGTTTGTAGGTTGCTATTTCTTTTTGCCAAGGATCGTCGGTTAGCTGTTTCATCGAGAGCGAAAGCTTATCTTGGTCGATTGCGATAATAATTGCTTCGACTTCTTGCCCGACCTTAACATATTTGGAAGGGTTATCGACTCTATCCCAAGCAATCTCAGAAATATGCACCAAGCCTTCGATACCATCGATATTTACAAAAACTCCAAAATCAACAACTCCAGTAACGATTCCTTTGATAGTATCGCCAACCTTAAAGGCGGCAATTTTGCCTTCGGTAAATTCGCGTTGGGCTTCTTTTTCAGAGACAATCAGCTTGCTCTCCTTGCGATCCAAGTCTAGGATTCGAATCATTAAAGTTCGGCCTACTAGAGTGTTGAGGCGGTGTAGTATTTCGTCTTTGTCGGCGCCAGTAACGCGAGGGTAATTCTCTGCCGAAAGCTGACTGACAGGTAGGAAACCTCTGACTCCGTCGATTTCAATTAGCATTCCGCCCTTGTTGGCATCGAAAGGTACAATACCGAATACTTCTTTATTTTTGAAGCGAGTTTCGAGCTCGTCCCAGCCTTTTTCTTTGGCAACTCGTTTTAGACTCAACTGAACATAGCCCGAGTCGTCTTCGGGGTCGATAACAGAAGCCGATATAACATCGCCTATTTGTAGGTCTTTGGCCGAGTGTTCGACATCGCGACCACTTACGACACCTGTTCCGTGGGGGCCCAAATCGAGCCAGAGCTCACGGCGGTCCTTAGCAATAATAGTACCCTCAACAACATCCTCGACATTGATAGCAGCAATAGCCTGGTCGCCCAATAAATCGTCCATTGAAATAGTGGATTTTGACATATTAAATTGTTCTCCTTAAAGTTTGTAGCGTTATAACGAAAAGATAGTGAGGCAATGCCTCGCTACTCGTTTAGATAAACTATATCTTATTTGAGCCTCAATGTAAAGCTATTTATTGGCTTCTGACTCGGCGGACGCTAACCAAATAAAGCCCAGCTAAAAGTCCTAGTACAATCACTGCCAGCAAATTGTCTTGCGGGCCGGTACGTGGAGTTGTGCTAGCTGTTTGGCCAGGCGACTTAACTACAACGACCGCAGGAGAATCGCCACTGGGTTTGGCTATTTCTGGCACTTTCTGGCTGTCAGCAGATGGGGCTTGGTCTTTGCCGTCTTGGACGCTAGGTAATGAGCTCTTGGTGTTATCGGTCGGCTTAGCGGACTCCGAGGCCTTTTGCCTTTGAGAGTTACCATAGGT
>JBAXMM010000050.1:0-4261 GCA_037134295.1 bacterium | reverse complement strand
GCCCCCAGCTAACAAATAGTTTAATCCGAAATATTCAATTATTGGTGCGGTGGTAGTTTGGTTAGACAACTAACTTTGCTATAATAAGCTTAAGGATTTAATTTATATAATTATGGATGGGAGTAATTTAAAACCAGAGCCTCACCAGCCTTCTGGGGGTGGAGGGTCAAAATCAAAGCCATCTGGAGGGCTGGATGGCGATAGCCATGCCCAAGAAAGCCAGCTGGCTTCGGGTGGCGAAGGTCAGGGTGGCGGCCCTCAAAAAGCTAGCCGAATAAAGGACTCCGTAAAAGATAAAGCTGGTTCGGCTAGTGAAACCATGAATGACATAAAGGATGTAGCAAAAGCTGGTCCGACTGGACTAGAATCTACCGGCAAGGAAATCAAGCAAGGCTACGAAAAAAATGGTGCCAAAGGAGCAGCTGGAGCAGCGGGCCGCGAAGCAGCTGGAGCAGCGGCGGAGGTAGGTGTCGATGTGCTTACTGGTGGTTTGGGTGCAGAATTCGGCGGAAAAGTACAAAAAGGCGTAAGTAAGGCCCTAAAAAAAGAAAATCTCAAAAAGATAGCCATAGGTGCTGCTATATTTTTGTCGATCCCACTAATTATTATTGGCATAATTGTTGGTGTAATTATGTATGCTGCAGCCAACCCATACAAGTTTGTGGAGAAAGTAATCTCGGACCCAAAAACTCGCGAGTTTGCCATTCAGGCAGCCAAGTTAGCGGGGACAAAAATTCCTGTTTTTAGCGAAGACACCTACAAAAAATATGGCTATGTCGAAATAAAGCCTGGGCAGGCTATTGCTGCGCCCGCTACTGCTGCCAGCCCAAAGCCAGGTGGCATAGAAGAAAAAATGTTAAAAGTAAACATCAAGAATGCTCGTTACCAAAGCAGTAACGCGGCTCCAGATTGCCCCTACAGCTACACCACCAAAGATCTAACCGACCCCAAAACAGGGGCTACCACCAGCGTGGTTGATGTGGTCAAGAATAAGTCCGGTGAGGTTGTCGAAAAAAATGGCAACTTTGTGGTGAGTTACTGTATTATCCAATCTATGCCGCTTTATAACATGATGGTCCGCACCCAAAAAACCAGGGATGTTAATGATTTTAGCAGGACCACACTCAACTATGCCGATAGCAAGGATTCGCCCAACATAAAAGGCAAAAGTTCGTCTGAAGTAAGTAAGTATGTGTACGACAAAACCTACAACCGAATTACTAGCAAGGCAGGTGATGATCCAATAACAAATATAGAAGATGTCGACAAGTACATAGGCCAAGTACGAGACAAACTAGCTAAAAACGAAAACCCCGACTCTGTTCAATTCGATTTTGGGCCAGACCCTGCTAATGAAAACAACACCCTCAAGACACTCTGTGCTTTTGCTAGAGGGTATCTATCCGACGAAAACACAAAAAAAGGCATTTTGACTCGCCTAAATTCGGGGCAGAGATCTGGTATCAAAAGCAACACGCTTTCCTCGACCCGAGAGCTAGGGCTGCTATCCAACGAAGAGCTAACGCCGACCTTTGGTCAGCTCGACGGCTGGTCAGCCAGCCGAGCTTATTCGCAAAATGTCTATGGAACACAAAATGGAGAGGCGATCGATCCGGAGAGGCTTGGCAACACATCTTACGGAGCTAGCTACGAAACGTCGTTGTCCTTAATGTCTAATATTAAAGATAAGTGCAGTGGCTATAAAGATGCTGGTTCTTGGTTCAATGGTTTCTTGAATTTTTTTGGTGCTGGGCAAAACCAAGATACTTTCAAAAAACAAATATTCTTATCGTACGATGCGCTCAGACAAGATATTGTGGAACAATCCTATGGCAAATTTGCATCAATCAACGATTTTGGTCTAGCCCAGCTGATGATTGGTGTAATACGAATGGGTGGTGGCTCAGCGGTATCAGGCCTAGAGTCTGGAGCTCAAAACTTCAATAACCAGTCCCAGGGCTTCAGGACCCTATCTAACCAATACATGATGAGTATGGGTGGCAGGTTCTTAACACCAACAGAGTCGAATGAGCTCAATGCGCTTTCTGAAAACACGCGTCGGGATGTCGAAAGCAAAAATGGCTTGGCGTATCGGCTTTTTGCTGAAGACAACATTCGTTCTTTGGCCAACATCGTTCGATACGAAACACCTCGAACCACCGGCGAGCTCGGCCGCAAAGGCAAAGACTACATTGCTAGCCTTGCTAACCCTATAAAGTTGCTGGCCGATTTGAGCTCGAGTTTTAGCCAAGTGGTTCTTGGTAAAAGCACAGTGGCCTATGCTGCCGGCGCAACCGGTGATGCCTATATGCGTATTGATACCATTGGGTTGCCAACGAGTGAGCTAGAAAATACTGACCTCATAGCAAACTCCAATGAGGTCCAGGACCTTCTCGCAACCGGCACAGACCTTCAAAAGAAAGTACTGGGATACTTCGAAAAGTGCTCTAAGGCCAATATACCCACCGAAAATATCTTTGCCAGGGAATATGATGTTAAGTATACTAATGAAAAGGCAATAGTAAGCAAAGACAAAATTATTATCGATGACAAGGACGGCTACCCAAAATACCCATCGGTTGCGGATAACTATGGCGCCTTTGGGCTTGCCAGCAAGGAAGAGCTCATGGCCTGCGAGCTGTACTTGCGTCCAAATAACTCAACCACCACAAGAGACCTTGGGGCTGCCGTTCAGAAAAAAATAGCTGACATCCCGGGGGGTATTGCTGAGCTAGCCAAAAAGTACCGACTTTACCTCTACGCCAACAGCATGGTCGACCTTATGGTCGAGCTCAGTAGCACCGAAAAGACCAATAGTATTTATGCCAACAGCTCAACTGCTAGCCAACAAACACCCACCAATGGTGGCACGGCACCTGTTGGAATTGTTGCTGGAGACACATCAAACCTTGCCTGTGCCGCCGGCACAGACGCTGGTATTGGTGATGGCTATGCAGGAGGTAAGCTCTATAAAATTAGGCTATGTAATGTGGGCGGAATAACTGTTAATGCTCAAATCGCTAGTGGCGTCCAAGGGTTGCTTGCTAAATCTAGCTCGGATGGAGTTAAATTATCTGGCGGAGGCTTCAGAACTATGCAACAACAAATCTCACTAAGAACCTCAAATGGTTGCCCGGATGTATATGATGCTCCAGCAGATAGGTGCCGCACCCCTACAGCTCGGCCGGGATACTCTAACCACCAGATGGGGCTGGCTATCGACTTCTCTAGTGATGGGTCAACAATAAGAAGCAAATCATCACCAGGGTTCATTTGGCTAAATGCTAATGCCGTCAGCTACGGGCTTAAGAATCTGCCTTCTGAGCCGTGGCATTGGTCGGTGGACGGAGGTTAATATGATGAATATACTAAAAAAATACTGGTGGGCGATTTTGGGGGCAGGGGTACTGCTAATTGGATTAGTTATTATTAACAATTTCAGCTCGGCGAACTCTCCGAAATTGCTTGATGTAGAAAGCGCCGAATCGATACTTGCAATCAATAAAACATCGATTTATGTGTTGAATAACAAGAGGATAGTTAAGCTTCCCAGCTCCAGCTCGGGCGGAGTTTTTAGTATTATAGACTCAGACGTCACCTATGCCTCGGCATCTTCAGATAAAAACAAGATATACTATACAAAAGGCGTGGGGATTAGTTCTAAATCATTTATTTTTGATATTTTAAATAGTAGCACTAAAGAGTATCAGCTCTATGACGAATTTTTCTGGAAAAATAGTGCCGGCCAATTTGTAAAATACAAATCTGGCAAAAGTAGCGTGCTATCAGAGTCGCTTTCAACTGAGCTAAGTGCTTTACCATACTCAAGCTTTATATCCTACGCCGGCCTGGTGCTTGGTAGCTCTAACACCGGGACGCCAGAAACCCAGGGCTATCGGTGGGTTGTAGTCAATAAGGCTTCGGCTAGCTTTAGTACTCTAGATATACTGGACTATAAAGTAGAGACTGCGCCGTGGGTATGTGGCGATTATTTACTTTATATTAACAACAAAGACCAGACCGTTGTTATTGACAATAAAAACCAAAGAAAAACCATTAGCCAGCTAATCCTACCTTCCAGAATAACTACTACGGCGGGCGCAAGCCAGTACTTCGTAAGCGTCGATAGTAAGCCCGGATATTTCAACATCAGCTCACTTAACCTCACCGATGGCCAAGTAAAATTACAAAAAAGGGTTGATGTAAGCAGTATTTTAAAAAAAGAAGCGTTGAGCCTAGAAAGTATCAAAGAGGTCTACTA
>JBAXMM010000049.1:0-4290 GCA_037134295.1 bacterium | reverse complement strand
TTCAACAGATACAAATAAAGTTAATTAAATAAAGTTTCCATAAAGGTATTTACATAACAGTTATGCTATGACACAATCTTTATGTAGTTTATGTAATTTATGTGTGCCAAATACTCTCATGGTGAGCTCAAACTCTAACAAAACAGCCGAAATATTAAGGCTAATTCAGACCAAAAAAGTCGCCACACTAGGCGACTTGAGTTCTAATAAGCACTTAGTAGGGCTGTTTTCTGCTTCTACCAAAGCAACCCCCCGTCGTAGAATAATAGATACTGCTGGGCTCTTGGCCAAGCAGGGATATGTTAGTGTCGGACTACTTGATAATGAAAAGGTGTTTAAGATTACCGAGAAGGGCAAGGATCGCCTTAGGGCTCACCAAGTTAGCCAGGAAGGGCTTAGCATTGCCGAGCGCTGGGATGGACGTTGGTATTTAATAACCTTCGATATACCCGAAAGCAAAAAAGTTGTCAGGAACCAACTAATTCTTACGCTTAAACGACATGGCTTTATTAACTATACCAAGGGGCTATGGCTAATTCCCTACAACCCCACCAAGCTGGTAGCTAGTTTACGAAAACAACTCGGCCTCAAAAGTGAGCTGCGCCTGATTGTGGCCCAAGCCATCGATAGTGATGCCAAATACCGTAAGCATTGGGATTTATAGACAATAATTTAAAGCTGGCGAGAATTATTAAAGCCCCTCTTTAAAGAGGGACCTTAATAATAGTGCAATCCACCAACACCGCTAGCATAACTAACCTTCCTAAGCTAATTATAGGTGGGTGCCCGCAACATCATCCGAAATAACGGTGTGTAATCTAAGGCTCCCTAAGGTTAAAAGTAATTAGAAAAAGTTACTATGCTTTAAGAATCAACAGCGCGTGCAGTAGAAAGCACTAAATAAATTATACCACCTAAAGGAGTGGGTGGCCGAGTATGGCCGATGCGATACCTATTACTATTGAGCTAAAAACCGGCCCGATGAGAGTAAAAAATATAAATATAAATGCAAACACTGCGACCAGGCCGAACTGTTCTATTTTATCCAAGATATCCATTAGTGCCGGTGGTGATACTGCATATAGCAGTCGGCTACCATCGAGCGGAGGGAACGGTATCATATTAAATACGAAGAAAGCTACATTAACCAGCACAAACTGCAGCAAAAACTCCCCCCCGAGTCCCGGTACTGTGACGAACCTCAGGTAGAGCCCAATTATTAGCGCCATCAAGATATTGCTGGCTGGGCCGGCAAATGCCACCAAGGCAGCCCCCCATTTTCCGTACCGTACCGCATAAGGGTTAAAAGGCACTGGCTTGGCAGCTCCAAAAACCACCGGACTACCAAGCAAAATCAGCCCCAGAGGCAACAGCAGTGTCATCATAGGATCTATGTGTTTGGCTGGGTTTAAAGTTAACCGGCCTTCATTTTTAGCAGTAAAATCGCCCAGCATATGCCCTGCCCAGGCATGACTAAACTCGTGCACAGTAAGTACAATAACAAGAATTATCAGATACATAATAATTGTAGCGAGGCTGTCCATGCCCTAATTTTAGCACGCCTAGGGGCTAAAATATATTGAGCCATGCTAGATATTGATTAAACCCAGCCAATATGCTAATATATTCAAGTTATGTCATACAGATGCGATCTAACAGGCAAAGGAAAACAGTTCGGAAACCATGTGAGTCACTCACAGCGGCATGTTAAGCGTACCTGGAAACCAAATCTACAGACAAAGACCCTCATAATTGACGGGCAAAAAGTTAAGTTGCGCCTAGCAGCCAGCACCATCCGTACTCTTAATAAGTACCAGAAGCAAATCGACCAAGCCGCAGCAACCGAACCAGCCAAGCAATAACCCCTCTACAGAGGGGTTATTGCTTGGTCACCTAATTTCCCTATTTATACAGGGCGATATGATAGTTGATTTGGTTTTATTTTAGTATTACTAGCTGTTGGTTATCTGTTGGAAGATCTTTTTTGCTGACCTTGTACTTATCAATTGGTTCGGTGTCTTTACCGAATTCTGCTTTAATCTTGGCTTGCTCTAGCTCGGAGTCCATGATTGGTATCAAAACCTTTGGCTCTACCTGAGAAATTATTTTATTCATAAGGTCGGCCTTGCTATCCTGCACCGATATAATCAAGATATCTACTCCATCCATACGCTCGAGCTGATCATCTGTCAGGGTCGCATCAAGGCTAGCGGCATATGTAATGTGCATATCGTCTATCACGAGACTGTAGGCGGTGTTACTGGCGCTTATTTCGACGCCATCGACCATCATACCCATTACCTCGTACTCACCTGGGCCGTAAAATGATTTTTCAGGTACTACCTTAGCGCTAGGATCGGTAAATAGTAGCAGGTCGGCCTTGGTGCCAGAGCTGGCATTAATGACTACATCAGCAGTTTTGCCAGATATTTTGATGGTGTTTTTGTCGGAGTAAGTAATATCCATAAACTTAATTGTAACAGATAAAAGCCCTACTGCGCCAGACCATTACAGCGACTTATCGTCGGCTGGGTTTTCTTCTTCAGATTCAGCTTTAGACATGACACTAACAGTTGTGGTCTCGGTTTGGTCTTTATTGTCATTGACGGTAGTTTTTGCAAAAACGCCAATCTTGTCGACTAGCACAATTTTGTTTTCATCAAGAATGTCTGTCAAAAACCGGTCGTTCAGGTTGCGTCTGTAGTCGAAGTCTTCGATAGTCATTGAGGCATAATTAAGCTCTCGATTCATCTCTTTCTCCATATCACCAACAATTTTGGCTAACTGAGACTTATTCATGTCGCCAACTATAAAAATATCTATCTGCTGGTGGCTGCCGCGCACAAAAGCTCCTGTCAAAAAGGCCATACGGACATTTCCCGCTTTCTGTAGACCTTTGAATATATGATCTTCTTCCTTGGTTTGCTTTATTTCCTTAGACTTGGCAGGTATACGCTGAAAAATTGATTGGAGTTCTTTATGAAACTTATACTTGGCATTAACTTCATAATACAAACGGTTGCTTTGGCTAACTGACCGAACTATTCCGATGTTCAAGAGGTTTTGGAGTTCGCGGCGTACAGAGTTGATTTGTTCGTCTATTTTACGGGTAATCTCACGAACATAAAAAGGCCGGTCTGGGTTGTTATAAAACAAGCTCAGCAGCTTAACTCGGGTCTTTGATCCAAACAATTGTTCAAACATTTTGCCTCCCCTTTTGTATCAAATTTATCTAAAAATTGTATTCTTTTATACAATTTACAGGTTACTTAAGGCTATTATACGAGTAGTTGAACAATAAATCTAGTCTAAATGAATAAAAAATTATGGTCTGCTAATTGAGCTGCTTCGGGCTCGTTTTTCTAACGAATCACCAAGTGGCTTGAGCTTAATGGACTGACCAGATTTAGCGATTGCTTTGCCGATCAGCCAATCGCAGACCTTTGGATTTTTAGGCAAGAAAGATCCGTGCAAATAAGTACCAATAGCATTTTTGTATATAATACCCTCTTGCTTGTCAGTAGGATTGTTGCCAAAGCCCTTAATAACACTGCCAAGTGGCTGGGCTCGGCCGACATACTCAGTAGAACCGCTGTGGTTTTCAAATCCAACTAGTTTGCCAAATATATCGGATTGGACGACGATATTGCCTATCATCCTGCTGCTAGTGGCCTTGGACACAATATTAAAAAGCCCGATTCCTTTGAGACGGCCGTAGTCGTTACTAATAAAGTACTCTCCTAGCAGTTGGTAGCCTCCGCAAACAGCCAGAAGTGCTCCGCCAGACTCCACAAACTGCTTGATCTGATCGGCTTTTGAGGCTAGGTCTTCAGATACAATCACCTGACCCTTGTCCTGGCCGCCGCCAATGAATATTAGGTCTGCGTCATTTGGTATTTTTGACCCTACTTCGATATTTTCGACGATATTTTCGATACCTCTCCAGTTCATCCTCTGACGGAGTGCAATTATGTTTCCATAGTCACCATAAATACTCATGCGTTCAGGATAAAGATGCACTATTTTGATTGGCTTCATTGCCAGTATTCCTTTTGAAGTTCATCGCTGGCCACTATTTGGCTCCTGATTGATAGCATTGCTGTATAGGTAGGCAGTATGAATAGCTTGCTTCGTTTGCTGGTGTGTTTGGTTATCAATTTTAACAGCTCTGCTTCGTTGGTTTCAGCCAAAACATCCTTCTTGCCCGCATACTTGAGCCGTAGAGCCATATCATCCGCCCTAGAGCCCCCAACTAGTATCTTTCCTTTATAGTGCGCCAGATCCTCCAAT
>JBAXMM010000048.1:0-4305 GCA_037134295.1 bacterium | reverse complement strand
AAAACTCTGGTGTCAAATCGCCCATTAGCGAAGAGGCCGCCAAAAAAATCAAGATTCCGACCCAGTCGCCAAAAGACGTCGCCAAATTAGTCATCAAGGCCATCGAAACCAACCAGACACAGGTTTTTGCAGGCAAGGACTCCAAGTTTATGAACCGTCTGTACCGCCTCAGCCCGAGCTATGCCACCGGACTGATTGCCAAACAAATGAAGTCGCTACTTAAGTAGCTCGCAATTTGATACCTGACATTAGTAAGACAGCTACTATTTACTACCAATAACAAAAGCAGCGAATGTAATTATCCGCTGCTTATTGCTGTTAGTTATTGTGTGGCGGCAGGAGTGGTTGTTGATGCAGGAGTCGTTGTTGATGCTGGGGTAGTTGCTGCCGTAGTACCGCAGGTGATCTTGGCGGCTTCGTCTTTTGATACGACGAACATTATTAAGCTTATCATCTGGTCGGTATCACCAGCTTTCGGTCTTTGCAAGACAATATCGAAGTGATCAACTGGGTTGTCTGTAGTAAGCGCTAATAGTGTTTTAGAGAACTGATCTGGATTCTTTAAGAGCCCGTTCACGCCTAGAGAGTACTCAATAGCGATTACTTCGCTGTTTCGCACATCGTAGATCGGACCGACGGGGATGTTTTTGGTTTCAATGTACTGCTTACCGCGACCAGGTACGCACTCATTAAGTACAATGGTTTCTTTGGGCAAGTTAATTGGTTTTTTGTAGGCTTTTGCCTCTTCATTTTTCTTATCATTGGCTTTGTTGGCAGCCTGCTTGCCATACAAAAATGCGCCGAAAGACGAACCTGCGAGCAGTGCAATAATAAGTACGAAAATCAAGGCAGTCTTGATACCGTTTTTGTTAGTTTGTGGAGCCTGATGTACGGGACCTGAGCTTATGGGGCCTGCACCGGCATTGCCGATGTTGTTGTTGTTGTTATTATTATCCATAAGCTTTATTATAGTAGTATGTTTACTATTGTCAACAATTATAGTCAAAGCAGCAAATACAATCTGTTGGAGGCGCTACAAGTAGCGGTATTATCGACAAGTATTTCAGTGGGTTTGCCAACAAATAGCTTAACTCATAGCGCCACATAATGGCGATTCGATTACTACCCAGACTCAAAATATCTTCGAAAGTACTGGTATCTTTCTTATTCGTTTCATTATTGCCACTGCTAGTAGTGAGTATTGTTCTGGTGGGCCGGGGGCGGGCCTTGCTACTAGATGCCGCCATAACCAAGCAAAAGGTGGTTGCCACCAGTACTGCCGATAAGGTCAATATTTTTCTTGAAGACCGTATTAGAGCGCTGGTTTTGGAGTCGAAGTTACTGGCCCTGGCTAAATCAGACCCCACCCTTACTAGCAAGGATTTCGCAGCACTCATTAAACAAGATGCGAGCATCCAGGAAGTTATACTTTTGGACCCGAAGGGTGTGCAGGTAGTAAAGGTCGATGCCAACGGCTCAGATTTTAGTACTCCAGATCGCTCATCGTCCGATTCTTTTAAGGCTGTCGGTTTTTTGGACGGCAAGTATTTTGTAAGCTCTGTTAGCTATGGCCAAAATAACGAACCCTCTATAACCATCGCGGTACCGATATTGCCTACCAACCTAAGCCAACTTCAGGACGAAACTACTCGCTCGGCGGCTAGCCCAAAAATAACCTCCGATGTTTTTCTTGGAGTTATCGTCGTCAAATACAATATCGGCGATTTGTGGCAGTCGGTGCTCTCGACAACTATCGGAAAAGGTGGCTATGCCTATGTGGTCGATAGTCTTGGTAACCTCGTGGCGCACCCTGATAGCAACTATTTGGCAAGGAACCAAAAAGTAACTGACGTCGATGCCGTCAAAAATTTCATCAACGAAAATTACAATACCACTATTACCAACTCGGAGCAGGGTATAAGCGTCGTTAGTACCCCCACCAAGCTATCTAGTAATAGCTGGGCAGTAATAGTTCAGGAGCCAGTTTCGAGTGTTTATTCGGGTATCAACTCGTTTATTGAGCTCTCGGTGATTATTATTGTATCCTCGGCGCTGTTTGCTATAGCCCTTAGTTTGATATTCCGTAAGCAGCTGCTCGACCCAATCAAACAGCTGCTAATTGGCACCAAAAAAATCTCTGAGGGCGACTTTGACTACACTGTTACGGTCAAATCTAACGACGAGCTGCGTTATTTGGCCGAAACCTTCAATAGTATGTCTCAAAATATCAATAAGCTCGTCGGCGATCTGAAAATCAAAAACGTCGACCTCGACAAAGCTACCAACCAGCTCAGTGAGGCCAATGAAAAGCTTCAACAGGCCGATACCACCAAAGACGAGTTTATTTCGATGGCTTCGCATCAGCTGGGCACTCCGCTGGCGACCATTGAGGGCTACCTGAGTATGGTCAACCAAGGTTACTACGGTCCGCTCAACGAAAAGCTGGCCTCGACAGTCAATAAGGCCCTGGGCCGGACTAATGTCATGAAAGGTCTACTGATGGACTTTTTGGATGTCAGTCGTATGACGGCCAATAAGTTTTATCTCGACATCGAGCCAACTGATTTTAATAAAATCATCGCTGAAGAGGTTGGCGCCCTAAAAGCCTCGGCTGCCGAAGCCAAGGTCGAGCTAGCCTACCACGCCCCAGAGCAGGTACCACCACTAATTAACCTCGACGAGCACAAAACCCGCCAGGCCGTAATGAACCTCATCACCAACGCCATCAATTACACTAAGGGTGGTAAGGTCGATGTATTTTTGCGCTACGATAGTGTTAATGCCCAGTACACCGTGGTCGATAACGGCATCGGCGTGCCAGATGAACAAAAGTCGAAGCTATTTAAAAAGTTTTACCGTGCCGACAATGCCAAAGAGACCCTACCAACCGGCACGGGCTTAGGTCTATACCTAGTTAAACGCGTTGTTGAAGACCAGGGTGGCAAAATTATCTTCCATAGTGAAGTCGGCAAGGGCTCGACCTTCGGCTTTGTACTGCCACTCAATACCAAGCTGCCGCTTGGGCAATACCTGGCGCCGTCCAATAGTACCGACGAGTCTGCCTGAGGCTTGAGGCGCATCGCCGTGCCAAAATAGCTTATATGAAAATATTTATTTTCGGAGCCAGTGATAAAACAGGCGATCACATAAGCCTACTAACCTATTAGCTTTTTTAGCTTTTTTGCAATTTGCTAGGTACAATATAAGTATTACAAAGTAACAACCAAAAGAAAGGCCAAAGTCATTAAAAAATTCGTACTACCCAAGCTCAAATACGCCACTAACGCCCTAGAGCCAATAATGTCTCAAGAAACTATTGAGTTCCACTACGGCAAGCACCACCAGGCCTACATTGATAATCTCAATGGCCTTATCGAGGGCACAGATCTTGCCGAGCTGCCAATTGAAGAGGTTATTGTTAAGGCCGAGCCCGGCCCAATTTTCAATAACTCCGCCCAGGCTTATAATCATAGCTTTTACTGGCAGTGCCTGACCACGCCGCAAGGCGAGGGCAATGCGCCATCGGGCAAGCTAGCTCAGGCCATAGACGAAGCTTTTACAGACTTTGCCACCTTCAAGACTCAGTTTAGCGAGATGGCCAGCAAACATTTTGGCAGTGGCTGGGCCTGGCTGTTTGTTGGCAAATCCGGCAAGCTCGAAATGCTTGCTATGCACGACGCCGGCACACCTATTCAAGACGGCCTCAAACCACTCCTTGCCGTAGATGTCTGGGAGCACGCCTACTACATCGACTACCGCAACAAGCGCCCGGATTATGTCGCCGCTATCTGGCAAATTATCGACTGGCAGTTTGTCGAGTCTCAGTACGACGCAACTGCGCCCACCTCGCTGATGATCCCAGAGTAGCTACCTAAGATCATTTGAGCTAAACCAACTATTCGGGAATACACCGGTAGCGCGCATTTAAACCACGCGCCTAGCGCCGGCCGGGGCAAAAGGGGTATAATGAAGCCTAATATGTACAAAGTAATAATAATATGAAATACCCTGAAATACGCATTAAAGATGCTTACCTGCTGCGCAGCACCACATCGACTCACCTGCATGAGCTCCGGGCCAAACCAGGCGAGAAGCTTGCAGACCACGATGAAATGCGTAAGGTCGTGGCTAGCTACCAAAAAGCCTGGCTACCTTACAAAACCAAAATAATGACGGGAATGTGTCAGACCACGGGGCTACAATTCGAACAAAACATAATCAATGTTTATGTCGCGCCATGGTTTTCGGCTTTCAGCGACCCTCTGGTGGTTGGCATTACCATAGCTCCTGACAAATTTATAGATA
>JBAXMM010000047.1:0-4427 GCA_037134295.1 bacterium | reverse complement strand
CATATCAAACTGATGGGCTCGTAATTACTATCAATGACAATGCCGAATTTGAGGGTCTAGGAGTAGCTGGCAAGGCGCCTCGTGGTGCCGTAGCCTACAAATACCCGGCCGAAACTGCTACCACAATACTTGAAGACATTAGAGTTAGTATTGGGCGGACGGGTGCGGTTACACCTTATGCAGTTTTGACGCCAGTTAACGTGGCCGGCAGTACAGTTAGGCGCGCCACCCTCCATAATGAAGACGAAGTTGCGCGCAAGGACTTGCGCATTGGTGATACCGTAGTAATTCAAAAGGCTGGCGATATTATACCGGAAGTGATTGAACCAATTGCTAAACTTAGAACAGGAAATGAAAAAATATGGAAAATGCCAACTAGCATCGATGGTGTTGCCGTGGTACGACCTGCTGGTGAGGCAGTAGCCCGACTGGCAGATTTGCAAACAGGCGAAATTCGCTGGCAGCAGCTTATACATTTTGTATCGAAATCAGCTTTCGATATTGATGGTTTGGGCGAAAAGATACTAGCTCAATTGATGGAAGAAGGTCTAATAGAAGGTGCCGTAGATATTTTTAAACTTAAGAAAGATGACCTGCTTGGCCTCGAGAGATTTGCCGAAACCTCAGCCCAGAACCTTATCGACTCTATTAATGAGCACTCCAAAGTAGGGCTAGGTAGATTTATATACGCCCTAGGAATTCGCCATGTCGGGTCCAAAACCGCCAACGATATAGCACAGCACTACCATAGCCTAGCTAATTTTTTGACTGCCCACCCCGATGAGCTGGCTAATATCGACGGAGTTGGTGGTGTCGTGTCCGATTCGCTCATTGGCTGGCTAGGCGAGTCACAAAACATTAGAATGGTCGAACAGCTATTGGCTCACGGAGTCGTAGTTGCCACCGCGAAGCCAAAAGCGATAGGCAAACTTACCGAAACAATTTGGGTTTTTACAGGAACCTTAGATTCGCTCAGTCGAGAAGATGCAGCTGCAAAAGTCCGATCATTGGGCGGTCAAGTAACTAACTCAGTAAGTAGCCAGACTAGTTATGTTGTTTATGGTTCGGATCCTGGTAGCAAGTATGATAAGGCCAAGGCGCTTGGAGTGAAGACATTAGACGAGGATAGCTTTATCAAAAAACTTGCCTTGTGATACAATAAGCATAACAAATTATGATTCAAATAAAGCAAACAAAAACAAAAACGCGCAGCAAAAATACCCTATACTGTTTCAGCCCTTTAGTAATGATAGTGACTTTTGTCGTCGAAATCGCTCTGGCGATTTATACTTTTGCACGCATCAAGCCTTCGAGGGTTAAGAATATAATTTTGGCTTCATTGGTTCTGCTAGCACTATTTCAGCTCGCCGAATTTTTTGTTTGCGGAAAGTATAGTAGCTTCACCACCGATGCATCGTCGCGTATAGGCTTCATGGCGATCACTTTTTTGCCGGCCCTAGGAGTTACGTTGGCCAACGAAATATCTGGCCGTAAAAACCATTGGTCGAGCGCATTGGTACTACTTACGGCAACAGGCTTTGCGGTGTTTTTTGGTTTTGCTCCAAGTGCTATCAATAACTCTATATGCACCGGCAATTATGTGATATTTGCACTATCTGAAATAGCCACAGCAGTGTACTCTAGCTATTACTTTGGGCTATTGTTTATAACCCTCGCAATTGTTTTTGTGATGTCTAGAAAACAAAAATCTAAAGTTAGGCGCAACTCTTTGCACTGGCTTGGCATAGGCACCTTGTCGTTTTTATTACCAACCGGAATTGTATACTGGATAATCCCATCTTCTGAGCTAGCAATACCGTCGGTAATGTGTGGTTTTGCAATTATTTATGCAATTATTTTGGCTTTTATAATTGCTCCTCGGACCTCCTCTACAAAATAACATCACAAGTACTAATCTCGGCCATAATCTGGTAAAATGACAGATATGGCAAAGTTATCATTAGACGAAATACAAAAAGTTGCGACGTTAGCCAGAATAGAGCTATCCGATGCGGAGCTAGAAGTAGCCAGTAACGAGATTAGTTCGATTTTGGATTTTGTCGATACCATACAAAACACCGATACGGCCGGCGTCGAGCCAACTTCTCAGGTCACGGGGCTTACCGATGTATGGCGCGAAGACCTGGTCGTTAAATATACAGTAGCTCCAAAATTTTTGTTAGCCAGTGCACCAGACATGCAAGATGGTTACGTAAAGGTTAAGAAGGTATTGTAGTGGTCAACCTAAATTATTTATCTATTACAGAAGCTCACGAGCTACTAGTAGCCAAAAAGATTTCGGCCCAAGAGCTGACTGAATTTTACATTGGTAAAATCCGTAATCTAAACCCTAAAGTTCGTGCTATCCTGACTGTCTGCGAAAGCCAAGCCTTAAAGCAAGCCAAAAAGGTCGATGCTAAGATTACTAGCGGGGCAGAGATTGGTATGCTTGAAGGCATTCCTTATACCGCTAAAGACATGTTCTTGACTAAAGGGATTCGAACCACGGCCGCCAGCAAAATACTCGAAGACTACACCCCGCCATACTCAGCAACTGTTATCGAAAAACTCGACCAAGCTGGAGCAGTGCTAATTGCCAAGGTAAATCAAGACGAATTTGCTCACGGCGGCAGCACTGAAAACAGCTCATACCATGTCACACATAACCCCTGGGATCTCGACCGAGTGCCGGGCGGAAGTTCGGGCGGATCAGCCGCTTCGGTGGCAGCAGACTTTGGTATATTTAGCCTAGGTACCGATACCGGTGGTTCGATCCGCCAGCCAGCCAGCTACTGTGGAGTAACAGGCTTTAAGCCTACCTACGGAGCTGTTAGTCGCTACGGCGTAGTAGCTATGGCCAGCAGCTTTGACTGTGTTGGTCCTTTGGCTCGGTCTGCCGAAGATGCTCAGATAGTCTTTGAAGTTATAACCGGCAAGGATAGCAAGGATTCCACTACCATAGCTCTCAGCGACAAAACTCTTAGCGACATAAACGCCGCCGGCAAGCTAAAAGCAGTCTTTTATGACGATGAAGACTCGAATGTAGTATCGAAAGGGGTTGCAGCGATAGACGGCAACCTGCTTGATATTCGAACCGAAGCTAGTATTGCCGAGCTGGTTCCACTAGAGTTGGCCCTGGCAGCTTACTATGTCTTGGTGCCTTCTGAGATCAGCTCCAACTTGGAGCGTTACGACGGCGTAAGATACGGCAGCAAGGCTAAGGATAGCAAGGACTTGCTAGATAGCTACATGAAAACCCGTAGCGAATTCTTGGGCCCCGAAGTAGTACGCCGCAACATCATTGGCACCTACGCACTATCGGCCGGCTACTACGAAGCCTATTACAAAAAAGCAATGCAAGTTCGGACACTAATTATAGAAGCTCTCAATAAGGTATTTGAAGCCAACGATGCAATACTTGTACCAACTACTCTCGAGCCAGCCTTTAAGCTCGGATCCAAAACCGACCCTGTCGAAATGTACAAGACCGACCTACTGACAGTATTTGCAAACCTCGCCGGTGTACCAGCAATCAGTATTCCTATCGGTTTTGAGCCTACAACTGGCTTACCTATGGGGCTACAAATTATCGGCAAGCAAGGCGACGATATGAAGGTTTTGGCTATCGCTCAGCAAATCCAAGCTAATAGTAGCTGGCACAATAAACTTAAGGAATTAAAGCTATGAACATATCGACCATTTCGTTTCTTATTGCCCTAGTAGTTATGACAGTACTAATATCGCTCACGCTCAAACAAAAAGCCAAGCCAATCCGCAAGCAGTATAAAACTAGTGCCAATAGTGATGATCAGCCAAGTGCTTTTAATGTCGGCTTGGTGCAGTCAAAGTGGTCCGAAATAACCGCCATGAAAAATGCCGGACCATCGGGACTTAAAACAGCACTTTATGAAGCCGATAAGCTGTTAGATTATTGTATGGTCGGCAAGGGCTTCAAGGGCGAAACTATGGGCGAGCGGCTCAAGAGTGGTGGCCACCAGTTTAGCAATATAAATGCCGTCTGGAATGCCCACAAGCTTCGCAACGAGCTAGCCCATAATGTCGAGCACGATTTGGTGCCCGCCCAGGTCGAGCAGGCGATAGTTAACCTAGGCAATGCGATTCGAGAATTAGGAGTAACAATATGAGCACATTTAGCCCAACCCCACCACCAGCTCCGCCGAGCGATGAAGAGCAGGGCAGGGTTGATCTGCGCTATGATCAAGATCAGCGTAGCGAAACAGTTTTGGCCCGTGCGAAGGAGCTAGAGCTACTAGGATTCAGCGACGAGTTCATAAAAGATTATAGAGGGGCGACACTAGTTGGTGCCAATATCTCGGTACATGAAAGGCTTGATAGCTTATCTGACCAAGGCTTCAAAGACCCAATCGCGCTTATTGAGAAGCTGCCCTCAATCCTCAGCTTTGCCC
>JBAXMM010000046.1:0-4563 GCA_037134295.1 bacterium | reverse complement strand
ACAGCAGATAAGCGCCTATCGGCGACATGTTCGATGTATTGCTTAAAGCCATCGGCGTTCATTCCAAATATTCCGTTCGGAAAAACATTCTGGGCGTATTTATATTCAAGCTCGGTGGCTTGCTTTACCAAATCAACCATTCTGGTCTGAAAATCTTCAGTCCACAGCTCTGGCTGTTCTTCTCGGATGGCGTTTATCATATTGATACCAAAGTTTAGATGTTGCGATTCGTCACGCATGATGTATTGGATCTGCTCGGCACTACCTACGAGCTTATTTTGGCGTTGAAAGCCAAAAATCACAGCAAAGCTAGAGTAAAAAAAGATGCCTTCTAGAATTAGCGAAAACACACATAGGTTTTCTAAAAATTTTTGATCGGTCTCGAATGTTCCGGTACGGAAGCTGTCATCGAAAATACCCTCATTAAAAGTTAGAATAAACTTTGCCTTACTAAAGTGCGAAGACTTCTCGCGGTACATATTAAATATCTTTCCGCCATCAAGGCCGAGGCTCTCTACGATGTATTGGTAGGCGTGTGTGTGAATCGCCTCTTCATAGGACTGACGAAGCAGGTACATTCGGCACTCCGGGCTCGTAACATGCTTATAGAGGGCCAGCACTAGGTTATTCGCAGCAATAGAGTCGGCTGTAGTAAAAAACCCCAAAGCAGTCTCAAAAGCCTGGCGTTCGTCGGCGGTTAGTTGATCAGACTTCCAAAGTTCGATATCGTCCTGCATTGCAATCTCTGTGGGTAGCCAGTGGTTGGCATTGCCGGCCAAATAGGCATCCCAGGCAAAGTTGTGCTTCATTGGGTGTAATTGTATGACATCGGCATCTTCACCGTTAATGATGCGGCGCTTATTTATATCTGGTCTAATCTCGGACATCTTTAGTGTCATCTTTATGCTCCTTTTATTTTAGTTATTTCTAACAAACCGATAACATTGGCATGCCTAAGCACTAATTTGTTATTAGCCTTCAACCTTCACCTCGCTCGCATTGGCATTAGACACTTCGCGTTTATGAGTTGATCCAAATTCGGCAGTATCGACGGTAGATTTTTCGACTTGAGAAATAGCCAGGCTGCGCAAGTAGTAAGTTGTTTTTAGGCCTTGGTTCCAAGCTGCCATATAGATATCACTCAGCTGCTTACCACTAACTCCTTGGACAAATATATTAAAGCTCTGACTCTGGTCGATCCATTTGCCGCGGTGAGCAGTGATCTTGACTAAGTTCATTGAATTAATCTCAAACACTTCTTTGTACTTTTCGCGCAGCTTTTCTGGTATTTCTGTGATCTTTTGAATCGATCCATCGTGAAACTTGATCTTTTTGACCATCGTCTCGTTCCACATGTTAAGAGCCTTTAGATCCTCGATCAGGTAAGAGTTGATAACAGTAAAGTCTCCGCTCATGTTTGATTTGACGTAAAGGTTTTTGTAGATTGGCTCGATGCATGGATAGCAGCCGGCAATATTGGCAATAGATGCGGTAGGTGCAATCGCCATTGTGTTAGAATTGCGCATACCATTTTTCTTAACGTGCGATTTAACTCTACGCCAGTCGAGTTTGCCACCTCTTTTAACATCAATTTTTCGGCCACGTTCTTTTTCGAGCAAATCAATTGTATCGGCAGGGAATATGCCCCTGTCCCACTTTGAACCCTTGAAGCTCTTGTAGGCTCCGCGCTCCTTGGCAAGCTTGCTTGAGCCTAGGATTGCATGGTAGCTAATTAGCTCCATTGACTCATCAGCAAACTCTGTAGCCTTTGGTGAATCAAAGTTGATATCTAGCATATAAAGAGCATCCTGGAAGCCCATAATGCCAAGGCCGACAGGCCGGTGCTTAAGGTTAGAGGTTTCGCACTCTTTGGTGGTGTAGTAACAAATATCGACGACGTTATCGAGCATTCGCATGGCTTTTTCGGTAGTGTCCTCAATAAGCTCCTTGTCGAGCTTGCCGTTCTTGATGTGCTTTGCCATATTGATTGAGCCTAGGTTGCAAACTGCAGTTTCGTCGGCAGAATTATTAAGGGTGATCTCGGTACAAAGGTTTGAGTTGTGGATTACTCCAGCATGATCCTGGGGGCTACGAACGTTGCAAGCATCCTTAAAGGTTATCCATGGGTGGCCAGTTTCAAATAGCATCGTCAACATTTTGCGCCAGAGTTGGACTGCTGGGATACGCTTGAATAGTTTTATTTTGCCTTGGTCGGCCATTTGCTCGTATTCTTCGTAACGTTTTTTGAAAGCCTTGCCGTAGAGGTGATGCAAATCTGGGGTCTCGTCAGAACTAAATAGTGTCCAGTCTTGATTGTCGGTAACACGCTCCATGAATAGGTCGGGTACCCAATTGGCTGTATTCATATCGTGGGTTCGGCGACGTTCATCTCCTGTATTTTTGCGTAACTCCAAGAAATCTTCGATGTCTAGGTGCCAAGTCTCAAGGTAGGCGCAGGTAGCACCCTTGCGCTTGCCAGATCGGCTAATTGCGACAGTGGTGTCATTCATTATTTTAAGAAACGGCACAACGCCTTGTGATGGAATATTGATAGCCTTAATCAGAGAGCCAGTACCTCGGATGTTGGTCCAGTCAGTTGCGATGCCGCCAGAGTATTTGCTCATTAGGGCGTTGTCTAGATAAACCTTAAATATATGCTTCAGGTCGTCTTCGACAGTATTTAAAAAACATGAGCTAAGCTGGGGCTTGGCAGTGCCAGAGTGAAACAGGGTAGGGGTAGAAGGCACATAGCGCAGTGTCGAGAGCACATCATAAAAATCCATGGCCCATTTGTCTTGGTCTTTTTTCTCAGCAATCGCCAAGCCCATGGCGATACGCATCCAGAATATTTGTGGGACCTCGAGTCGGTGTCCGCGGCCCTGGGATTGTACAAAATATCGGTCATGGAGCATATCTAGACCCATAAAGTCTATTAGGTGATCGCGTTCTGGCTTGATGTGCTCAGACAGTAACTTAAGGTTGAAAGCGCTCAGACGTTTATCGAGACGCCCGTCTTTTATTGTGTCAGTAATAAAGTTAACAAAGGTATCTTTATAAGACTCAGCAAACTCTGCCCGGTTAGTCTGGCCCAGGACTTCTTTATAGACCTTTCGGAGCAGGAGTCGAGATGCTAGCTTAGAATATAGCGGATCGCGTTCAATTTGAGCCTTAGCACCCATGATCATGCTGTCCTCGAGCTCATCAAAAGTAATGCCATCGTACAAACTGGCCTTAACAGCTTGGGCGATGTCGTCTAGGTCCAAATCGTCAGCGATATCGTCGGCGGCTTCCAATAATTCCTTGACGAGCTTAGCGTAGCTAAAGTTTTCGAGGCTGCCGTCGGGCATTGTCACTTTTAGGTTGCTTTGCTCGAGCTTTTCGGCCGAGCGGGCCGATTCGGCGGCGCGGATTGCTTTGTGGGTCTCGCGGTATAGTATAAAACTACGGACCGTTTTGTAGTGACCCGAGCGCATTAGCTCTTGTTCAATAAGATCTTGCAAAGCCTCGACATCTGGGGCACCCTCTTGAAATAACGCCTCAGCCTGAACAATAACTTCGGTTACAACGGCTGCTATGTCCGCAGGCGTTGCTTCTGTGCCAACCGACTCGCTAGCTTTACCAATGGCAATCTCTATTCGAGATCTATCAAAATCAACCATTTGACCGTTACGTTTTCTAATCTGAACAAAACCCATTTCACCCTCCTTGTTGTTGTTTATGTCTGTATCTAGTGTTACAAAGCTCTTGTGCTCCACTATATACAGGCTTTTAGTTATGGTCAACATGTTTTTTTTACTACACTATGGCTGGCTTATGGAATGGCCATAAATTACCAAAAATACCAGCGTGGTTACGGACCCACATACGAAAACACCCCTCTTTGTCAACTCATCGGTCAATAAACTTTTCTTACTAACGATAATACGACAATATAAGCATTGCCGTCTAGACTACCAAAAAGACGTATTTGGTGTTGTGGCTAGTAAAAATACTACAGAAATACTATAATACATCTGTTGGTCCCATCGTCTAACGGTTAGGACACCAGATTCTCAATCTGGCAATGCGGGTTCGATTCCCGCTGGGATCACCAAAAGAGACTTTTCCCTTGAAAAGTCTCTTTTGATGCTCAAACACAGTGGTAGAGCTGTGGTTCCAAATATTTCACCGTCAAACGGTATCCCAGCTGAAAATAGCCACTTTTGGAACCTTTGCTTTATTTCTACATCGTCTAATTCGCCCTGCCAGATAGTGCCAATATGTTGTAAGCTGGAGAATCCAAACTCGACAAGCTCAGCAATATCATCCTCTGTATTACTGAAGCTATTTATTTCGAGGCTGATATTGGTCATCTCTAAGTCATTATCGGCTATCAGCTCTTTGGTTTTGTCGTCTCTGTACGCCTTTGACAATAAGGCTTCACTGTTATATAGTATTTGTGTTAATTCAGCCGAATTACCGTACCCCGGAAGGACCAACATGGCGTATCTACTAGCCTTTGGTGATGTGGAAGATCATCACCTCGTACCCATCAAGAGCCAGCTCGATGAATCTGGTGTGGTC
>JBAXMM010000045.1:0-4654 GCA_037134295.1 bacterium | reverse complement strand
CTTGGTTCAGTCGTCTGGCCCCAATGCACCCCTAACTCTTAGCGGTATATCCGATTCTGACCCCCGCAACATAACATCAAATTCCGGCGTGCTAATCATGAACGGCACCTACAGCTCCTCAACAGTAGCTATAAATACTGGCGCTACCCTAAAAGGCACGGGTACTGTCGGCAACACCACAGTCGCCGCTGGCGGAACCCTAAGCATCGGCAACAGCCCCGGCTGCATGAGCATTGCAGGGCTACTCACCCTCACCGCGGCATCGACCTACACCCAAGAGATTGCTAGTGCCACTCCTTGTAGCGGCTACGATGTAGCTACTGTAGCTGGCAGCGCAACACTTGGTAACGCTACTCTAAATATCGTGCCTAGCTACACTCCAAATGTCGGCCAAGTATTTACCATACTTACCTCAGAATTCATAGTAGGTACCTACAACGGCTTGCCAGACAACTCCCTGATAACTGTCAGCGGCCTAACATTTAGAATCAACTACACCGCCACAGATGTAACCCTAACCTTCGTATCGGGCACATTAACTCCAACCCTAGCCCCAACCGGCCAAAACTCCAACCAAACAGCCCTACTGGCCTTTGCGGTACTGGCCATGGCTCTTGCAGGGCTCGGCCTAGAGTACGGCACTCGCCGACGCAAGCACAATGCCAAAGTTTAAGCTCCAGCTACCAAAGCCCTCAAGACTCCAACGCACCAATTCTACGCCCAAGCCCAGTGGCTGGCGTAGAGTTTTGCGGATTGCTCTAGTACTAGTGGCGCTAGGGTCTGTATTTGTCATATTTGCTCAGCTCTCGCCATCTAAAAAAACTCTCACAACTAACCAGCAAGAGGTATTTACTGCCGCTGTTAGTAAAAAACCAGATGTAAATACGCTTATTATTCCCAAGATTGCCGTTAGCTCGCCGATACTCGATGGTGATGCAGCTGTACTCGATAAAGGCACCTGGCACCGCTTTCCTGACCGCGGCAACCCCGAAAAAGGTGGCAATTTCATACTTGCTGCCCACCGCTATGTTTTTGCTTTGCTACCTCAGCAGGTTGTTCAGCGCTCGGTGCTGTATAATATCGACAAGCTTGAGATTGGCGATGATATATTTATAGACTGGCAAGGCAAAAGGCATAGCTATAAGGTATCGCAAAAGCGCACCGTTAAACCCAACGAAACTAGCATCGAGCTGGCTAGCAAAACCCCCAAACTTACTTTGTATAGTTGCACTACCGGAGGCGATCGCGACGGCCGCGAGGTTATTATTGCGACTCCTCAGGGCTAAAAGGTATAATATATACTAATGCTTACAGATACCCACGCTCACATTCATTTTGACGATTTCGAAGGCGACCTCGCCGATGTATTTAGTAATGCCCGCGCCAGCCAGGTGACCAGTATTATAACAGTTGGCACTACACCTCAAGACTCACTTAGGGCTTTAGAGTTTGCGATGAGCCCAGAAACCATCGCCATGGCTCAAGGCATTAAGCTTTACGCCACGGCCGGCATTCACCCCCACGAGGCTAGCCTGGGTAGCGACGGCCTAAAAGTTATTGAGCAACTTGCTCGTAATGGCAAGTACCAGGGTGTACTAATAGCGATAGGCGAGTGTGGGCTAGATTATTATCGCAATAACTCGCCCAAAGCCCAGCAGCATGATGCGCTAGAGTTTCAGTTGCAGCTAGCCCAAGAGTTAGCTCTGCCGCTGGTGTTTCATGTCCGGGACGCCTGGCAAGATTTTTTTGCGGCACTCAAAAAATACCCCAAAGTGCGTGGCGTTATTCATAGCTTTACTGGCACCACCAAAGAAGTCGAGCAGGCTATGGGCTACGAGCTGTTTTTTGGCCTAAACGGTATTATGACTTTTACCAAAGACCAAGCCCAGCTCGAGGCCGCCAAGATTATCCCTGCAGATCGGCTACTGCTCGAGACAGACTGCCCGTATTTGAGCCCAGCCCCAATGCGTGGCCAGCGTAATGAACCGAGCTTTGTAAAATACACCGGCGAGTTTTTGGCTGAGTTGCGGGGCGAGCAGTACCCAGAGCTTATAAACTCAACCGCCACTAACGCAAAAGCGCTTTTTGAGCTAAAATAGTATTCATGAATAACGAACCAACCCCAAGCGAGCCAAACCCAAATAAGCCAATACCGGCTGAACAGGCCGATCGTTTTAAAGGTTTGATTGAAAAACTAGCCAACGCCCGCAGCCATTTTTTGGAAGAACGCGCCAAGGATATGGACATCCCAAAAGAACGTTCCGATGAAGCATTTCGAAAATTCGAAACAGAGCAAATAGAGGTAATATTATCTAAAACCCTCGAGCTGACTAGTCCCTGGGCCAAAACTGGCGACAACGAAAGCAGTTATGAGTATTTTGATTCGTCCGGGGATACTTATATTGATACCGAACATGCTGTAGTGGTACGTGGCGAGAACACAGCTCGTAGTGAGGATCCGGTACTAGACTATTCGCCACTAATAGATACCACCAGGACCTATAGTATCAATTCGATGGGGCTAATAGAGCGCGAGGTAGAAACCAACGTCGAGGAGATAATTGACCATGCTACTCCCCACCCACTGTATGGAACTGTGACTTTGCCCTCTGGGGAGGTAATTAATGAACTCGAAGAATCTAACGACGAGCCAGTCGAGCTCGATGGCTATCAGGCTAAGCAGTTCGTAGATATGTTCGAAAATATAATTAACAGTATGGTTGAAATATACAAAGGCCCTTATTGGAATATATCAATCGATACCGACCAAGATGGCCACTTTGTAATAGAATAGTCGGCCTTGGGTCAAAGCCGTCCGCCATCGACGGCTACTCTTTCTGGTATAATTATAAGCACAGATGAAAAAGTTTTTAGGATGGACATTGGCAATTATTTTAACTACTCTAGTGGTCGGTTTTGTACTGCTAGTAGGGGTCGGTTTTTATTTGAGTCCGCAAGATAATGTCGATAAAGCTGATGCGATTGTGGTTGTTAGTGGTGGTCAAACCATCAGCCGCGCAGAGAAGGGGATTGACCTCTATAAGCAGGGCTATGCACCGAAAATAATATTTTCTGGTGCCGCACTCGACGACGGCCCCAGCAATGCTTTTGCAATGCGCGACCAAGCCCTGGCAAGTGGAGTACCAGCCGGCAATATTTATATCGACGAAAAAAGTCAAAATACTTACGAAAACGCCGTCAACTCTAAGGCAATACTGCAATCGCTCGCTGCTAGTAAAATAATCTTAGTAACTAGCCCGTATCACCAGCGTCGAGCAAACCAAACCTTCGAATCGGTGTTGGGTAAAGGCTACCAAGTACTCGGGGTATCGGCTTTCGACGATCGCTGGAGTAAATCGCAATGGTGGCGTCGCGGGTTCTCACTATTTATTTCGGTTAGTGAAACATGGAAGCTAATCTACATCGGCATGACTGGCAACTACAAATAGCTTTTAACTGGCATTTCGTTAGCCACCGCAGCTGAAGTGCCACCAGAGGCTAGGCTGTATAATCTATTGTTCTTATGCTACAATTTAGGCAATTAATTAAATAATAAATTAAGCAATAATTAAAAGGAGCAAATCATGCCCAAAGACGAAGATGTCAAAGCAGCCATGCACCACAGCGAAGCCGAGCACAGTATTAAATTGCCCAAGAAAGACAAATCAAAAAAAGTTTGGATAATTATTAGTATTGTATTGGCCCTGGCCCTAGTCGGTGCCGGTGTCTACGGCTACCTTAAAATGGAAGATTACAACAAACAAATAAATGACCTCAAAGCGCAAGTTACGACTCTTCAGGATGGCAAAAAAGCATTTGAGGATGCAGCTAGTGCCGCCGCCAAGATTGTTGTCAAAGCATCTGCCACCAATTATCTTGAGGTTAAGGAGCTAGGCTACAAATTACCGCTAAGCGACGATATTAAAGATTTGCAGTATTTTGTAAATGACACCACGACTTTCTTTTCGACCGGATCGCTGCAGAGCAAGGCATGGGCTGTCGATAAGGGTGACCCCGGCAAGTATTGTAGCCTTGGTACATTACCACTCGGTGCAATTAGTAAATTCGCCGATGCTACCGAAGCTGGTCCAACTCAACAAAAAGCCTTGAGCGGATTCGTGCTAGGCTATGCGCCACCACAGGCCAATTGCTCCACCAACCAAGCCACCATCGATTTACAAACGACTCAGAAGGCTTCTTTTGTAAAGGCCTTCGAAAAAGCTGAAAAAATATAAATAGCATAGCCCGCAACCTGAAAATTTGCTAAAATAGACTCTATGAAGACACATGAAGTTCGTGAAAAATATTTAAATTACTTCAAAAATAATCAACACGCCGTAATTCCTAGCGCTTCGATTGTTCCGCAAGAAGACCCAACCACGCTTTTTACAGGCAGTGGTATGCAGCCGATGCTACAATTTTTGCTTGGCGAAACTCACCCCGAGGGTGTTCGTATTGTCGATAGCCAAACTTGCTTTAGAGCTGAAGATATCGACGATGTTGGCGATAATCGCCACACTACTTTTTTTGAGATGCTTGGCAATTGGAGCCTTGGCGACTATTTTAAAAACGAACAACTAAACTGGTTTTTTGAATTCCTCACGAGCGAAGTAGGCCTCGATCCAAAAAAACTTTTTGTAACTGCATTTATTGG
>JBAXMM010000044.1:0-4726 GCA_037134295.1 bacterium | reverse complement strand
ATGATGGGTGCTGTGGCCGGCAAAATGGGTGCAGGAGGAAAAGCCATCACCAACCAGGCACAGAAACAGGCAAAAAAGGGCATGCAATATGGGCAGGGCAAAGCGTTTGAATTTGGAAAGAGGAACGCTGCTGAAAGAGGCATAGGCACACAAAGCTTCCAAAAAAGAGAAAAGCAAAAGGTTATGGAGGCATCTAGAGCCAAAACCAAAGATGAAATTATTAATCTAGACAGAGATGCGCTTCGTGGTAGTGCCGGAAACGCTGCATCAGCATCAGGAAGAAATCCAAGAAGCACTCAATCTGCTGGTGCCCTGAAAGCTCACCTAGATAGGCTAATAGAAACAGGTGACTCAGTAGGGTTAGCTCAGACTATGCAAAGCTACCACAGCGCAGGAGTTGCGGCAGGCCTATCTTCATCTGAAATTGACAACAACTGGACCAATGCTTTGGGTTCAGGCTACGGTGCAGCAAAGGAAATGAGCCCAGATCTTGTTGAAGCAAGCAAGTCGTCTGCTAAGATGAATAGCCGAGCAAGTTCAACGGCTGATGTGACTAGTGCAGGGGGGCATGCTTCAGGAAAAGAATATGTACATATGTCAGAAGGTGATTACAGCACGATGGGTGAAGACAAGCTAGCAGCTATGGATACTGAGATGCTAAAAAGCATAGTTACCTCTGTAGGTAACGGAGAGGATATGAATAACTTCAAATTCGATCAGCAATCGCTTGAAAATGTATTAACCAATCCAAACTCTAGATTCAAAAGTGCCGAAGCCAGAAAAGCACTCCAGACTATTGCAGCAACTAAGGGATGGAAATATAAGTAGACCGATATGGGACAGTATAAAGTACCTCTAGATATCGAGGCCGAAGACAAAATCTTAGGCCCCTTGAGCCTGCGGCAATTTATATATGTAATTATCGGCTTGCTCTGGGCCGGACTAATGTGGTTGCTTTTTAGCAAAATAATTGTGCTAATGATAGTGCTGATAATACCGATTACTGGGTTTTTTTTGCTACTGGGTTTTGGTCGACGCCAAGAGCAAAGCTTCGAAAGCTACTTTGTGGCGGTATTGCAGTATTTTGTGGTTCCACGAATTAGGGTCTGGGACAAAGATCTAACCCAAGTCGAGCTGGTAAAAAAAGTCGATATTGCCCCTGAAGTAATTCCGCTCAAAAATATAAATATGGGTAGCCTTAAGCAGTTGGCGCTCATAATGGACACTCACGGAGCCCAAAAAGACCCCACAATTCAGCTGGTCGACAATGCCAATCAGGCTGCAACGTACAGCCAACGAATCGTCGACCCGGCAGCGATTGCAAGTACTGCAGCCATTACGAATTCCAACGTAAGGCTTACTCAGCAAGACGACGTGCTAGATGCTACTAATATCAGAAGCACACAGATAAATAGCCTACTAGAAAATGTCGAGGCCAATATTCAGCACGACGCCATGAATAGTATGCAAAGAGGGCTGGCCAGTAAGTCTAGTTCGGCAACTCCGATGCAAAATAATACTCAACCCGGCACCTCGGGTGCTATAATTAAAAAGGCTATGCTACAATCAAACAACCTAACCGTCGAGCAGATTGCTCGAACTACTAATCAAAATGTAATATCGGAGGGGCAGTCCATCAAGATCGCTCCCTCGCCACAATAAAAAACTATGCAACCAAATCAGCCCAATCCAGCCCAACAAGAATATGCCAATAGCGTAACGCCTCCTAAAAACAAGAAGGCCGCACTTGTTAGTACCCAAGGCCATCTTAACTTTGCAGAGGTCAGAGATGGCGTAGTAATTATGCGCGACGGCAGCCTACGGATGATAGTTATGTGCTCACCAACCAATTACGACCTCAAGAGCGGCGGTGAAAAAGAGGCTATCGAATTTGCATATCAGGGCTTCTTAAACGGCTTGCACTTTCCGATTCAAATATGCATACAGTCGCGCAAAATCGATCTCGATGGCTACCTCGATAAGCTCGACCAAATGATGGCCGATCAGCCCAATCCCCTACTGGCCGAACTAATGGAAGACTATATTTTTAATGTTCGGGATCTTCTGAATGTCGCCAACATTATGGACAAAAAGTTTTTTGTGGTGGTTCCGTACTATGTTATCGAAGAGGCCAAAGGCAATGTTTTTAAGCAAATTGCTAGCACCCTAGGTGGACCCAAGGATGTTTCCCAAACCGACCAGCAGTTTGCGCAGCGCAAGAGCGAGCTAGTGCTACGCACCAATATGGTGGCTCAAGGCCTAGCCAGCATCGGGGTGCGTGCAGCTGTCTTAAAAACCCAAGAGGTAATTGAGCTTTATTATGGATCTTACAATGTCGATGAATCGCAAAACCAAGCACTTGTTGACACCGGTGGCATGACGACAGCAGTAGTAGCCCGAGATGGCGCACCAGCTGGGCCTTATACTCCCCAGCCCAAAGAGCAAGAGCCACCAGACCTCTACGCCGCCGCCAAGCAACAATCTCCGCCAGGAGGAACCAACTAAAATGGCTTTCGGAAAAAAACCACCAATGATCGACCTCCAGACATCGGCTCAATTGCAACAAGAGCAGACCTACAAGCAGGGCGTTACTACCTTGCGTGATATTATTGCACCCAGTAGCTTCGAGGTAAAAAGCAACTATGTCAAAATTGGCCGACGCTATGCCCGTACTTACTTTGTATATGCTTACCCACGCACACTCTTTACTGGCTGGCTATCGCCAATTATTAATCTCGATGAAATAGTCGATATTAGCCTCAATATCGAGCCAGTCGAGAGCCAGATAATACTCAACAACTTGCGTAAAAAAGTGGGTCAGCTCGAGGCCAGTAATTCTATCTCCCAAGAAAAAGGCAAAGTTCGCGATCCCCAACTCGAAGCCCAAATTAACGATGCCGAAGAAATCCGCGACAAACTTCAGGTTGGAGAGGAAAGATTCTTTCGGTTTGGCTTTTACATAACTGTATACGGCAAAGACGAAACCGAACTAGAGCAAATTGGTAAAAAAATCGAAAGTATTTTGGGTACTGGCCTGGTGTATGCTAAGCCCGCCACAATCCAAATGGAACAAGGCTTTAATTCGACCCTGCCGATGGGCACAGACCAACTTCAAATTAGGCGCAATATGGATACCGGTGCAATATCGACTAGCTTCCCATTTACTACTGCCAACCTCAGCCGAGACGAGGGTATTTTGTATGGCATTAACCGCCAAAACAACGGCTTGGTACTATTTGATAGATTTAGCCTCGAAAATGCCAATATGGTGGTTTTTGCCAAATCCGGTGCAGGTAAAAGTTTTGCCATAAAGCTCGAGTGCCTGAGGTCGCTAATGATGGGTACCGAGGTAATAGTAATCGACCCCGAAAATGAGTACCAAACCCTCTGCGACGCCGTAGGCGGCAGCTTTTTGCACCTGAGCTTGGCCAGTGATACTCGCATTAACCCTTTCGATATACCACTAACCATCGACCCCGAGGAGGCCGACAATGCCCTAAGAGCCAACATTATTATGCTTCATGGTCTATTGCGCTTGATGACCGGGCAAATGAGCCCAGCGGAAGAGTCTGATATGGACGTTGCGCTAATAAATACCTACGCCCAAAAAGGTATAACTAACGACCCACTAACACATACTGCCCAGCCCCCTGTAATGATAGACCTCTACAATACCCTCAACGCTATGAGCGGCAATGGCCCCTCGCTAGCAGCTCGTTTGCGTCGCTACACCGAAGGTACTTTTGCTGGAATATTTTCGGAGCAAAGCAATGTTGACCTCAATAACAATTTTGTGGTCTTTAATACTCGCGATCTCGAAGACGAGCTGCGCCCGATCGGAATGTACATAACCCTAAATTACATCTGGAACAAAGTCAAAACAGACAAGCGCAAGCGAATACTGGTAATCGACGAGGCCTGGCAACTAATGCAGTACGAAGACTCGGCAATGTTTATGTTTAGTATCGCTAAGCGTGCCCGTAAGTACTACCTAGGCCTAACAACCATATCGCAAGATGTCGAAGATTTTTTGAGTACGCGGCTAGGTAGGGCTGTAGTCAATAACTCTAGCCTTCAACTACTCTTAAAACAAAGCCCGTCGTCAGTCGACCGTATTGCAGATACCTTTAAGCTAACTCAGGAAGAAACCAAGCGACTTACGCAGTTTCCGGTCGGCGAAGGACTATTTTTTGCAGGCCTAAGTCATGTTGTCATTAAGGTAATCGGTTCGCCAACCGAAGAGCAGCTAATAACCACTAACCCTAAGGATCTGTTGGAAAGGCAAATGAAACAACAAGAAATGAGCGCCAACATTAGCGACCAGGCTACCGAGGGTGTAGCCCCCAGCTAACAAATAGTTTAATCCGAACTATTCAATTATTGGTGCGGTGGTGGTTTGGTTAGACAACTAAATTTGCTATAATAAGCACAAGGATTTAATTTATATAATTATGGATGGGAGTAATTTAAAGCCAGAGCCTCACCAGCCTTCTGCGGGTGGGGGTTCAAAACCAAAGCCATCTGGAGGGCTGGATGGCGGTAGCCATGCCCAAGAAAGCCAGTTGGCTTCGGGTGGGGAAGGTCAGGGTGCTGGCCCTCAAAAAGCTAGCCGAATAAACGACTCCATAAAAGACAAGGCTGGGTCGGCCAGCGAAACAGCGAAAGATATTAAGTCGGTGGCTAAAGCTGGGGCAAACCCAGGCGTAAACCTCAAAGAAGATAAGGC
>JBAXMM010000043.1:0-4910 GCA_037134295.1 bacterium | reverse complement strand
CAGATCCCAGCTGGTTCTATTACCTATAAAATACTAAAAGTTAAATAGATCCCTTCCTCTCCCAGAAGACCCTACCAGAGTTTTCGGTAGTCAGGTATAATTAATCTATGAATCATGACAACCAAAATCATTATTGGCTAGATATTTTAGTAGCTAAGATTATAAAAAAGCACCCTGAGGGCGAATTAATTGTTTCGAGTGGTATTTCGCCATCCGGACCTTATCACGTTGGTCATGCACGCGAAATATTGACCGCCGAGGCAGTGGCGCGAGGCCTAAAAGAAGCTGGCAGACTGGTGAGACACCTTCACTTCGTGGATGCTTTTGATGCACTTCGAAAGCGCTACCCTTACTTGCCAGAATCATACGAAAAAGAGGCTGGAAAGCCTCTGTATTCTATCCCTGCACCCAATGGCAAATCCGAAAGCTATGCCATGGAGTTTTTTAGCGAGTACAAAAAGAGCGCCGAGAAGCTTGGTATCGATATGGAGATTATTTGGACTCATGAGCTTTATGAAAAAGGAATGTTTACTGAAAAGATTGCGCTTTGCTTAAAGAAGCGCGATGAAATCGCCAAAATACTTTTTGATGTAAGTGGCCGAGAAGTATCAGAAGATTGGCAGCCGATTCAAATACTTGATGAGTCGACCGGAAAACTTAATACAGCAAAATTCATTGGTTACGACTTCGATACCAATAAGGCTCATTATTTAGGTGGAGATGGCAATGAATATTCTGCGGATGCCAGCAAGGGCCAGATCAAGCTTGATTGGCGACTCGATTGGCCAGCACGCTGGGCAATGTTTGGTGTAAAAATCGAAGACTTTGGCCGAGAGCACGCAACTAAAGGTGGGAGCTATGATACTGGAGAAGTTTTGGCCAAAGAAATTTTTGGTTTCGAGGCGCCAATACCTGTTCCATACGACACCATTAATCTTAAGGGCGAATCTAAAAAAATGAGCTCATCGCTTGGTAATTTAGTTACACTGCTGGAATCCTTGGAAATTATTCCCCCAGAAGTATTGCGCTACTTTACTTTTAAAAGCCGACCAGAGAAGCAATTGAGCTTTGATCCGGGCCTAGGCCTATATACTTTGATCGACGAATACGCCAAAACCGAATCAGCCACACTTGCCGGCGAAGAGCCAGAATTCAAGCGCGCTTGGCAGACTGCCAGTCTTGCTGGCGATGAACATGTAATTAGTACGGTGCCATTTTCGCATATGGTTACACTTTATCAGACAGCTCAGGGCGATCTAGATATGGTTATTGATATGCTCAAGCGAACTGGACATGAGGGGGCTGCCGAAACTCAAGCAGAGTCTATTGGGAGAGAATTGATTTACGTAAAAAAATGGCTTGAAAAATACGCCCCCGATAGCATCAAATTTGAAGTTCAGTCAAAGCTACCAGAATTAGAGCTATCCTCGCAAGACCACGATTTTTTAGCCAGTCTGGCATCCTCACTGGGCAATGCTGAGCTTACCCCAGATACAATTCACGATACCATATACGCCACCGCAACGGCAAAAGATATTAAGCCAGGTGCAGCCTTTAAGCTTCTATATCGGCTCTTTTTAAATAAAGACCAGGGCCCAAAACTCGGCTTTTTCTTATCGAGTTTAGACAGAGATTTTGTGATAGATAGGCTATCGCTTAAAAGTTAGGTTATAATAAAGTTATGTTAGATATTAGATACATCAGAGACAATCCTAAAGAGGTTCAGCAATCTATCGCCCGGCGCGGTTTGGTTATGGATGTTGAAGAACTACTGGCTGTCGATACCACCAGGCGTCGACTTATTGCCGAACTCGAAGTAGTCCAGGCTAGTCGCAATGCCATTGCTTCGCAGGGTAAAAATGCCAAGCCCAGTTCTGATCAAATTAGCCAGGGCAAGGAGCTCAAGTCACAACATGAAGCACTCGAGTTGGAGCTTAATAATACCTTAGCTCATTACAATGAGCTGCTTTCGGAAGTACCGAATATCATTGCTGAGGGTACTCCAGATGGAGATGAAGAAAATAACCAAGAAATTTATAAATGGGGCAATACAGATCTAGGCTTTGAACCCAAGGATCATCTTGAGATAAGCGAACTATACAATCTGTACGATTTCGAAGCTGGTGCTAAGGTGTCGGGAAATAAGTTTTATTTTACCAGACATAAAGCTGTCAAATTGTGGCAGGCAATTCAGCTTGCCACCCAAGAAATAGTGGAGGCCGCTGGATTTGAGCTAATTAGTGTTCCACACCTAGTTAGTACCGATATAGCAGCTGGAAGTGGTTTTTTGCCGAAGGGCGAAGAAAACCAAAACTATCTAGATAAAGAACAGAACTTAGTGCTAATAGCCACCTCTGAGATACCAATCACTGGGCTACACAGTAATGAGGTTTTGGAGCTTGATAGTGCTATAAAGTATGCAGGCATTAGCCCTTGCTACCGCCTCGAGGCTGGAGCTTACGGTAAATTTAGCAAAGGACTGTACCGCACTCACCAATTTGATAAGCTTGAGATGTACGTGTTTTGTAGGGCCGACCAAAGTGATGCAACATTGCAGGCCATTTTGAAAATTGAGCGCCAGATCTGCGAGCAATTCGAGATACCCTACCGAGTAGTGCGCATTGCAGCTGGCGATTTAAGTACCCCGGCTTACGAAAAGTACGATGTCGAATACTACTCGCCTGTCGATGGCCGTTATCGCGAGCTTACAAGCTGCAGCAATTGTACCGACTTCCAGGCAAGGAACCTCAATATTAGGTATCGCGATGAGGCTGGAAAGCTAGCTTTTGCCCATACCCTCAATGGTACGGCGGTTGTTTCGAGCCGAATGCCAATCGCAATTCTCGAAAACCACCAGACCGCCGATGGCAAAATAAAACTGCCAAAGCCCATCGCCAAATATTATGGATCAGACGAGTTATAAAATAACTAAGGAGGTAAGATGATAAAAATACAGTTGACAGGTCGTAAGTTCGAAATCGATAACGAACTCAAAAAATACATCAACCGCAAACTCGGAAGCCTCGACAAGTATTTGCCCAGATCACATCGCAACCAAGGTATGACAGTAGAAATATTCAAGGACCCATCTGGTAAAGAAGACAACCGCTATAAGGTTGTAGCGGTCTTGAAAGTTCAGGGCCCCGACATCGTAGCCGAAACAGCCACCATCAATCCTCATTCAGCGGTCGATATAGTCGAACAAAAGCTCAAAATACAGATCAGGAAGTACAAAGAAAAGCACCAGCCCAAAAAAATCCGTATAAAAGATTTTTTTGACAAATTTACTTCGCAATAAGCACCCCGAACCTGTATAATAGCTAGCATGTCGATTTTTACCAAAATCTTTGGCGATCCTAATGATCGCGAAATAAAAAAAGACCGTCTGATTGTAGTTAGCATAAATGCGTTGGAACCAGCCATTAAAGCTCTAACTGATAAGCAGCTAAAAGCCAAAACTGACGAATTTAGAGCCCAACTCAAGAAAGGCCAAAGCCTCGATTCGATTTTGCCAGAAGCTTTCGCAGTAGTCCGAGAGGCCTCCAAGCGAACTCTCGGGCAACGGCAGTTCGACGAGCAGCTAATTGGTGGGATAGTCTTGCACGAAGGCAAAATCGCCGAGATGCGCACCGGAGAGGGCAAAACCTTGGTTGCAACTTTGCCACTTTATCTTAACGCGCTTGAAGGCAAGGGAGCGCACCTTGTGACCGTCAACGATTATTTGGCACGCGTTGGTGTTGGTTGGATGGGCCCCATTTATCATTCGCTCGGAATGACATCGGCGGTTGTGTTACCGCAAGGCTGCTTTATTTATGACCCCGATTTTTCGGACGACTCGCACCACGATGTGCGCCTCCGCCAGCTTCGACCTGTGACCAAGCAAGAGGCCTACCTGGCAGATATTACCTACGGAACAAATAACGAATTCGGTTTTGATTATTTGCGCGACAATATGGTTTCGGATTTGAGCGAATGCGCTCAGCGCAAGCTTAATTTTGCAATCGTCGATGAGGTAGATTCGATTCTTATCGACGAGGCTCGAACGCCGCTGATTATCTCGCAATCGGCTGGTAAAAGTACCGAACGCTACCAGCTTTTTGCTAAGCTCGCTCGTAAGCTCACCAAAGACGAGCACTATAGCGTCGATGAAAAGCAAAAGGCCGTTAGCCTCAACCCCAAGGGAATCACCAAAATCGAGCAAGAGCTAGGCGTCGAAAATGTCTATGATGCCGAGAACATCGAGGATGTGCACCATATCGAACAGAGTCTCAAGGCCGAGGCGCTTTTTGTACGCGACAAGGACTATGTTGTATCTGAGGGTGAGATTGTCATTGTTGACGAATTTACCGGCCGTCTCTTGGCTGGCCGACGATATTCCGAAGGCTTGCATCAAGCCATCGAAGCCAAAGAGGGCGTTATGGTTCAGCAAGAATCCCAAACTCTAGCGACCATTACTTTTCAAAACTTCTTTCGCCTTTATAGTAAGCTCGCAGGTATGACAGGAACCGCCCAAACCGAGGCCGAGGAGTTTGCCAAAATCTATAGTCTCGAGGTAACGCGTATTCCGACACATCGCCCGATGGTCCGAAAAGACCTCAAGGACCGCATTTATAAATCCGAAACCGCCAAGCACAATGCCGTAGTCGAGGAAGTTCGCGTGCGAATCGCTAGCGGCCAGCCGGTGCTACTAGGTACTGCCAGCATTGAAAAAAACGAAGTGCTCAGCGGCTTACTCACAAAAGCTGGTATCAGACACGAGCTTTTAAATGCCAAGAATAATGAACGCGAGGCCGAGATAGTGGCGCTGGCTGGCCAAAAATCTGCCGTAACGCTAGCTACCAATATTGCTGGGCGTGGTACCGATATCGTGCTCGGGGAGGGCGTCAAAGAAGTTGGCGGGCTACATGTTA
>JBAXMM010000042.1:0-5020 GCA_037134295.1 bacterium | reverse complement strand
ATAAGAACAATGGTGGGCCCGGTTGGGTTCGAACCAACGACCAATCAGTTATGAGCCGACTGCTCTAACCGCTGAGCTACGGGCCCTTTGCCACGACACTATTATACTTCAAGAGAGACAAAAACCAAAAAGAGCCCCGAAGGGCTCTTTTAATGGTGCGGTCCGGATTAGCCCTTCTTTAGAATTGGAAGTCCGGTTCGTGGGTTTTCCACAATGATGTAGCCATCAGGCATAGCATCGATTGCAGCTTCTTTAGCTTCACGACCAAAGTAATAAATCCTTTGTAGTCGTCCACCCTTAAGAGTTACCTCTTTAGAATGTAAGTAATATGTTTGTCCTTTTGAATTCTCGTGTGAAAATGCCATATCTCTATTTCCTCCTTTATTTACTTTATGTTCTCTAGGTTATGCCAGGTAAGAGTGGTTGTCAATAGATAGCCAGGCTTTATTTTAAGAAATGCCTCATTTCAGCTGGCAATACACTTAAGCTAGGCATCTACAGGTGGTAAAAATGTCACTAAAAAGTTATGTAGCATAAGTATTGACAAGTTCGTATTATGTTCGCTACAATGAGTACAAAGATAAATAACAGGAGGCTCCAATGAAAACAGCACTAACAAAAAAACAACGAAAAACCCTAGATTTTATAACGACCTTTATCGAACAAAAAGGCTACTCGCCAAGCTACCGCGAAATAGCCAATGGCCTAAAACTTAATTCTGTCGCAACAGTAGCTCAGCATATCGAAACGCTTGTTGAAAAAGGATTTTTAGAAAAAGGCGTCAACTCCGCTCGATCACTAGTGCCCGTTGAGGAGGTAGAGTCGTCAATAAATCAGCCGGGCATTGGACTACCTATACTGGGTATGATTGCAGCAGGTAGCCCAATAGAGACAATCTCTGGACACAAAGAGACTCTAGAGGTACCAGCATTCATGGTTGGCTCTAAAAACTCCTATGTACTGCAAGTGAAGGGCCAGAGCATGATAGAAGATGGCATACACGATGGCGATTATGTGGTTATCCAGGAAAAAGAGATACCCAGTAACGGCGATACTGTTGTTGCTCTCATCAATAATGGCGAAGCAACCCTAAAGAGATACTACAAAGAAAGCAACCGAATTCGCCTGCAGCCCGCCAATGCCTCGATGGATCCAATATATGTAGACTCTGGTACACCAATTAAAATCCAAGGTGTACTAATAGGGCTTATTCGTAAGTACCAGTAGTAGCGACGGTAGTAATGCTGGTTACTCTAGTATCTCTATCCAATCTATCAAAACCTTGAACAGGTAAAAATTAATACAAAAACCTACAAATCCACCTACTACCTGCACTGCAGACATTAGCCAATCTTGTGAAGCCAATAAAATGCCGTTTGTCCAAAGGCTCGTAAAGTACGGTGCAGTTATATTGAGCGTCAATATTCCAAGAGCAATAATACCAGCTAGTAGCCCGGCCTGGACAATAGCTCGCTGGAGTTTTTCATGCTTACTGGCTTGATTTATAAACTCTCCAGCCACCTCAGCTTCATTTTTAGCTTCGTAAAAAAATGAATATATCGACCATATTATGCTATAAGCTACCAGGCCAACCCCAGCCCAAAAAGTTACTAATGTAGCAGTATTAATAACTTTATTGCTAGCAAAAACAGAGTCTATTTGGCTTTCAAAACTATTTTGCAGCCTAGAGTCTGTAAAAATACTATTTTGTGTAATTCTTAAAAATATCAGATTAGCTTCAAAAGTTAAAAAGACTATAAAGACCAGGGCAATCACAATCCATACTTCCCTTTTGGTGGGCAATAGAACCTTTAGGTAGTTTTGCTTTGATAAATGCATTACTTAGTTTTTCCGGTGATTGTTTGTGGTTTTATAATATCTCTACTGTACTATATTTGCCGATACCTCTCAAGCTTAGTTTAGCTCAACACTCTGCCTAGGGCCTAAAAGCACCCACGATTGCGTCAACGACTCCAACGTCAAATACTCCAGGTATTATATTGTCTGGTGTCGGGTTGGCGACTATGGCGGCTAGCGCATCAGCAGCCTTAAGCTTTATTTCGTCGGCTACATAATTCGTTGAAGTTTGGATTGCACCCTTAAACATCCCCGGGAATACCAATACATTATTAATTTGGTTGGGGTAGTCTGAGCGCCCAGTAGCAACAACCTTGGCTCCGCCAGCTATTGCGTCCTCGGGGTTGATTTCTGGGGTCGGGTTGGCCATCGCAAAGACTATCGAATCTTTGTTCATGAGCTTAATATCATCACTGCTAAGCAGGTTGGCCTGTGATAAACCTAGCACTATATCGCTACCCTTAAGCGCGTCCTGAATATCACCAGACAAATCTGACTTGTTGGTTATAGCCAGTAAGGCTTGCTTGCTCGGGTCTAAGGCTTCTCTGCTGGAGCTAATGATGCCCTTACTATCGATCATGATGATATCGCCTATTCCCCACTTATGTAGCAGTTTTGCTACACCGATTCCGGCGGCACCCGAACCAATAATTACTGCCTTGCAGTCAGACTTGTCTTTGCCAACAACCTTTAGGCCATTAATGAGCCCTGCCATTACGGCAATCGCTGTGGCATGCTGGTCGTCATGAATTACGGGTATATCTAGCTCATCATGAAGTCTGGTTTCGATCTCAAAGCATTTCGGGGCAGCTATGTCTTCGAGGTTGATACCTGCAAAAACAGGGGCGATGTTTTTGATTGTCATAATTATCTCTTCAGTATCTTGGGTGTCTAGGCAGATAGGAAAAGCATTGATGCCAGCGAGTTGCTTGAGTAGCATTGCTTTGCCCTCCATTACTGGCATAGCAGCCTCTGGCCCAACATTACCGAGCCCCAGCACGGCCGAGCCGTCCGAGATAACTGCTACCATATCAGACTTAATAGTTAGCTCTTTGGCACGGCTAGGATCTTTTGCTAAAGCCCTAGAAACTGCGCCAACGCCCGGAGTGTAATAAATACTCAAATCTTCGTCTGTCAGCACTCGAGCCTTTGGCTCAACAACTATCTTGCCCTTCAGCTCGAGGTGCTTTTTTATCGCTTCTTCGTCGAAATTGTGTTTGCTCATAACAACATTATACTTCAAGAACTATTTAAATTCTTTATTATCTATTATTTTTTTGAATATTATCGATCGAGGTAATCCTTAGCTAAAATCTGCAATGAAGCAGCTATTGGTATGGCCACTAGGGCGCCAACTAGGCCGCCGAGGCTGGCACCTAGCACTGCAGCAATACCTGCAACTAGTGGCGAAATATTGACTGTTTTAGAAAATACAATCGGCTGTAGGATATTGTTTTCGAGCTGTTGGTATACAAAGAAAAATATCGCTGTCGCAATTGCAGGAGTAATGCCGTTATAGACCATCACTATTGCAATGGCAATTACTGAGGCCAGGAGTGCTCCAAACATCGGTATCAAGTCTAGTACCGCAACGGTAAATCCGAGGGCAACAGCAAATGGGTTTTTGAGTATAAGCAGAAATATCACTGCTGCACTGCCAGCTATAAGGCTGGTTAGCAGATTTCCGCTGATGTACCCACTAACTGTTTTTTGCATCTTTCCGTACAGGCTCTTGCGATGGGCTAGTTTGCTAGGGTCCTGGTATTTCCAGAACAAGCGGTGCCATTTTGGCCACTCTAAAACCATAAAAAATGTCAGGACTAGGATTGTAAAAAAAGCCAGTACACTGCTAAATATATTGCTAAAGGTATTGATCACTCCCCCGCCTGTACTAGTAAAGAAAGTAGTAATCTTTTGGCCGTTTATGGAGAGGCTCTTAGGGATATCTGCACTATTTAGATAGTCTGAGAGCGGATTATGGGTACTCAAAAAATCCTTATAGTACGAGGGCAGGTTGTTGATAAGTTCACTAAACTGCTTGACTAACGGAGGGCCAAAAATCGCTATAACATATGCAATCACAGATAGAGTCGCAGTTACAACCAGTAGCACAGCTAGCCCTCGGCTTCTTTTGGGTAGCTTGCCGCTAAGCCAATTTACTGGTGGTTCGAGTGCGAGTGCCAAGAAAAATGATATTCCAAGCCAGACTAATTGCTTAGAAACTGATATAACCAAAAACATACCAACCACAAATAATAGTATTATTAGCAGAACCCTAAATATTGTTCGGTTACTAATGTTATTTATATCTGAATTCATACCCTACATTCTACACTAAAATAAAATATTTTACTTCAGCTGTTTTTTTGAAGGGGAGCTTTATCTAGTTCGTGGCTGGGGTAATTGGCAGGGGCTGGTTGCATGTTGGGGCTGTGGATCTACCGGCAAATCTATCTCCAAGCCAGTTCATGACACTTGGAGCTACTACGCCCTGCAGTGCTATGTGTCCAACATTATTAAGCCAGAGCGAAGTTAAGTTAGAGCCACCTTGGCAGGCTCGCTGTATGTATTGTGCTGTGGTGTTTGGTAATACCACCTGATCTGTTAAGCTCTCTGCCACCAATAGAGGCTGCGAGGGGCTCAGCACTGCTGCAGTTTCTTTTGTGATGACACTTTTCCATTCAGGTAGCGTCATCAGAGATTGGGTAAAAAACTTCTGACCAATCTTTGCCCTGATAATACCTCCAAGTGCTACATCCTTGATGCAGGCCTCGGCAGTGGCTTGGTAGTTCTTGGCTCCGGGAGTAGTCAGGACTTGATCGGGGCTTAAACCTGGAAAATTGTCAGGCCAAGAAATAATAACTTCTGGACCAATTAGCCAGGAAACCGCAGTATCTAATTGCTGAGTTAATAACGATTCAAGCTGTGCTGCTGGAGCCGATGCGGCCGTACCAACAAGACGGTATTCTGGCAGATAGCTCGATGCCAGACTGGCACTAAATAATGCTGAGTGGCCTCCTTGGGAGTGGCCCCAGATCGCATAGCTATTACCAACGTTGGTACCAGGCAAATTTTTAGCAGCTCGCACGCTATTGAGCACATCATGAGCTTCTGATTGGCCTACCAAGTAAGCCTCTATGCCGGGAGTACCAAAGCCGGCATA
>JBAXMM010000041.1:0-5259 GCA_037134295.1 bacterium | reverse complement strand
GTTATAATTATAGTCATGACTAAACACACATCGTCTGAAGCAGTTGATACAGCCCTACACTTCAAGTGGGTGGTGCTGACAGCCTTATCTGTGATTGCTACTGGATCGGTCTTTTATCATATATTCCTAAAACTCGGCTGGATAGACGCGGTTTATTTTTCGGTGATCACTATTACCACCGTGGGTTACGGCGATATTCACCCCACCACACCAGGCACCAAGCTATTTACGATATTTTATGTGCTGATAGGCGTTGGTATTATTGCTGCCAGCCTCAATATTCTTGTGCGTATTGCAGCCCAAAAACGACTCCAAAAAAAAGCACTCAAAAATAAGTAGAATTGTTCAGGCCCTTAAATAAAAAATCGCCCTTAATACAGATAAGAGCGAAGTAATTAATATTTAATCTAGGCGCATATCGAGCGGGAGCTCGACAATACTTGGGTACGGAATAGCTATGTCATCTTCAAACAAAGGGATAAGAGCTCCCCATGAGGTCATTACGAACCTGTTGGTCTCAACCAAGTCTTCGATAGTATCAAGGTAAGGCGAGTCGGCCAGATCGTCGAGATCTATCTCGGTGCCCCAATAGTATGTTTCGGGGCGAGTTAGGGCATGTTGCAATAATTCACCTGGCTCAAATTCGAATTCGACGAGCTTTATAAAGTCGAACCCGATAGTCCCTAACTGATATGAGACTGTCAGGGGGTCAAAAACTTCTACTAACGAATATGGCTTACAGGGCAGGACTGCACCTGGGTAAATATAGCGTGCAGCCTGACTGACATTCATATTTTTTGGCACTTGGTACCTCCAGTTTCGCGGATCGAACTATAGAATAAGCATATTATACCCTGAAAATCATAAATTACAATGCATGATTGTACTTAACCTTGCCTAAAGTTGGGTTTCAGGGTATAAGTATGGTACTCCGATTGTCTAGAGGTAAAGGACCTGCAATGAGCGATAATGAGTATGCACGCCGAGTTTGGGCCGAATCACACCTGCCCAAATTAGTAACGACCAGCCAAGCGATAGAAATGTTTGGCCAGAAGAACTTTAAGGGATTGCGCACTACCCTGGTGAGAAACGGGGTTGAATGCTACTTTTTTAAGCAATGGCCAGGAACGGTATTTTATGATTACGAACAGACTTTGGTCGTGGCCAATGAATATCTTCTGGAGAACCCGCACCTCTCAAGCATAGTAACTGCGCCAGTAAAGCCAGCTGATACAGCCGGCAAAATTTTGCCTCGCTTTCAAGCAAAACGCTTTGATATGCCAGAGCATGGTTGGACCGAAGAGCAGTTTTTAGCCCAATGGAGTATCGCGGCCCTAGTACGACCCTTAAGAGATATTCTGTCCAGGGCTCCCAGTATCTACAATATGAAGGCTAAGGATGCTTATGCATTAATACGTATAATTGTTGACCCAAGCGATAGTACATACGGCACCTCAGGATACAGATTAGACAAAAATGCCTTCGTTAATGCTGTTAGGGAAATTGCTCCCAACCAGGGTGCCGAAAAAAAACTAATGGATGTTACCATCCGAATGTATCAAACCACCAATATCGGTAAGCTTGATCCAATCCAGGTTGTTCGAGTCATCTATGAACTACTGGCAAGCAAGAGTTAGCCTAGACCATTTAGCCCCTGTTGATAAACAGGGGTATTTTATTTGCAAAAAGCCTATATACAAATGCAAAATAGCCCTTTGTGATGGGCTATTTTGTACTGAGAGGTTATATCAGATACGAATTACTTGTGGCGACGAAGGAACATCCCTATAGGAACGTCATTATCTGAAGCCCACTGCTTGATCTCATTCCTTTTAGCATCCATAGCCTGCTTGCGTTGTGTTTCGGGGAGATCCTTGAGTGTCTCTCGAAAATTACGAATCTCTTCTATTTTAGCCAGTATTTGAGCCTTTTGATCGGCTGAGATTTTACCTTTTTCGATTGCCCTGTCGAGCCCCGATGTAACTCTAGATTGTTTCACCCCATCCTGCTGAGCCCTTGCCTCGTACTTGGTTGTGTCTGAATGCATCTTGAAGTGCCCCATGCGGCTAGCGGCTAGCACTGGGACACCGGCTCCAAGCAAAAGCCCTACTGATGCAATCGACGCGATTATTAGCTTAGATTTGTTATTCATAGTTGGTTTTTTAGTTCCTTTTAGAAATACGAATTTATTAATATTGCTCTACGCAGATACTAACGTCATCGGTTGCCAGAATGTGACATTTTTTTACGACTGACTCGTGAGGCTACAAGAATGGCTTTAGCAAAACGTAGCCGGCCATTAGTGCAAAAAAGACTGCCGTTGCGATGTGGGCATAGCGCTGCATAAAGCTGGAGAGTTTTTCGAGAATATCAGCGCTTCTTTTGCCCGCTAAGGCCAGTACCAAGAGTGGTAAAATTATCGGTAGCAATGCGAATATAATAACGGCCGCCAAGTACATAATTTTTTCGGCACCCAAGATACTAGAGGATCGTAGCTCCAGGGCTAGAGCAAATACCATCGCAATGGTAGTGAAGTTGGTCAACATTAGGATTGCCCCAAGTGTTAGGTATTTTATGGGGCTATCATTTTTTTGAGGCTTGTTCTCGGCTTTGGCGGGGCCCTGGCGAAGAATATTAAAAGCTAAAAACAACAGCAGTAAGCCAATAATAATATGTGGCAGGAGATCTTTGCCGGGGCTAGGGTCGGGCCTGACGGTAGTAGTAAAAAATATAATCGTCCCAATTAGTGTAATTGTAACCGTTGAGCCCAGCAAAAATAGTAGGCTCTTTTTGGCTGGTGCAACTGGCCTGGATAGTATAAATAGTGTCATAACCAAAAGCACCGGGCTAATTGCAGCGCCAACGATAAAAGGGGTTGCTTTGAGTAATTCTTGCATTACCTCTCAATGATACCTCTTAAGTTACCCACAAGGCAACCTGCGCTATAGCTATTTAGCTAAAAGGAACTTATTGAAGCTCTCGGAGCTAGCTAGCAGCAGGGCTTCTTCTTGGCACCACTCCGAGTAGCTATTGGGTTTGGTAAGTTGATCCAAGAAGTCCTGCCATGCGACCCACTTGTAGTCGGCTACTTCATCAGGATTTGGCTGTAATTGATTATCGCTATTATAAAAAGCCACCATTACGGGGCAGATTTCGTTCTCAACAATTCCCTGGTGCTGATATCGATAACGGAAATTCTCGATAACCATATTGATATTAGCTGTCTTTAGCTCAATGCCTAGCTCGTATCGGGCCCGCCGCTTGGCGGCAGCTTTGGCAGATTCGTCCATGGCCGGGTGTCCGCAAACAGAGTTGCTCCAGATATTGGGCCAGGCGATTTTTTGGGGCGATCGCTGTTGTAGTAGTAGCTCGCCACGGGCATTAAAAATAAACAACGAAAAGCCACGGTGCAAGGGGGTATTACCGGTGTGCACCTGGTATTTGTCGGCGGTGCCGATTGCGCGGTTTGAATTATCTACCAAAACTACCTGTTCGTTCATTGTATGATATTCTACCACAATTAGTAGAGGATGAGCTGAAAGAGATTATGCTTGACATATCTAATTATATGTGCTAGTATATATACAACATTACAGATTTGTATCTGTTACTCTATTTATAAATAACTCGAAACAAGCCCTCAACAGGCACTCTTTTTATCAAAAATAATTCTAAAATCGAAAGGATTTTTTCTATTTCAAAAAAACTAAATACCAACACCAAGACTTTGGGTCTTTTTTGGCAACAATTAACCAGTCAGAGGCGACTGTTTTTACTAAGCCTCCTAACATCACCTGCTAAGGTTCTAAGAACCATTGTAGCGCCACTGCTTACTGCCCAAATCTTTACAAATTTGGCACTAGCTAAGCCTGTGACAAAAACTCAAGTAACCGCTCTAGTGTTGTGCTTTGTTATTGGCGTCTCGCTGGACTATATCAGTGGTCGCTCGCTAGCAATCATGGACGCTCAAAGTATTAAAGTTTTATATTCTAAGTGCTTTGAAAAACTAGTTTCAGAAGATTACAATTTCTACTCTAGCCGTTTTGCTGGCTCGCTTGTGTCACAAGTAAGCCGTTTTGTAAAAGCATACGAACAATTTACAGCAATACTGTTTAACGATGTTTTGACCGATGTTGTAAGCGCTGTGGCTACCCTGTGCGTTATGGCTTACTTTAGCCCTATGATTGCAGGGTTATGTCTGATTGTTTTAGTGGCTACCGTGCTGCTAAATAGCCGGCTCATTAAACAGCGCATAGCTGTCAGTCGTCTTGTGGCAGCTAATGAAAGTATTCAAACAGGTGAACTCGCAGATATGACTACTAATTCACAAGCCGTTAAGACCTACGCCAGTGAAGCCTTTGAAATATCTCGCTACAACAGAGTGAATACCACCAGAACAAAGCATCTGCGCAAAAGCTGGCTGCTATCTAATCGCGACACAGCGGTTAATTCAATCATGGCAGCACTGCTAAATATGGCGGTACTGTTTGGTGGTATTTGGGCAATCCAGAACAACACCATAACGATAGCTATATTCTTGCTATTCCAAGTGTACATACTCCGTGTCATTAACACCGTGTACAAGGTAGCTTATCTAGCCAGAAGCGCAGAGCGACTACTAAGCGACGCCTCTGAAATGACGTTACTATTGAGCCAAAAACCTACAGTACAAGACCCTGTCAATCCTAACAAATCAAAAATTAATGAAGGCTCAATTGACTTCAAAAATGTCAGATTTTGTTATCCAGAGGATATGAAACGCAACAAGACTCTATTTAATAATCTAAACCTAAGTATTAAGGCAGGTGAAAACGTGGGACTTGTCGGCTCTAGTGGTGGTGGTAAAACGTCCATCACTAAGCTATTGCTCCGCTTTATGGACATTCAAAAAGGTGTGATTACTATTGATGGCCAGGATATTGCAAGTATTACGCAAAAGGACCTGCATCGAGCTATAACCTATGTACCGCAAGAACCGATACTATTTCACCGAACAATACTTGAAAACATCGCTTATGGACAACATAAAGCAACCAAGCCCAAAGTGATACAAGCAGCTAAAAAAGCTCAAGCCCACGGCTTCATAATGAAGCTACCTAAAGGGTACAACACACTCGTAGGTGAACGTGGAGTAAAACTTAGCGGTGGTCAGAGGCAACGTATTGCTATCGCAAGAGCCATATTGAAAGAAGCTCCAGTGCTTATAATGGACGAAGCTACAAGCGCCCTGGACAGTACTTCTGAGAAGTACATTCAAGA
>JBAXMM010000040.1:0-5398 GCA_037134295.1 bacterium | reverse complement strand
AATTTCTTCTTCGCTTCTAGGTGGCTCTACTTTACATATGAGCTGATCTAGTTCGGTTAGTATAGTTACGCCTTCCTCAACCTTAAGATCAGAAACATGAATAGACTTTGCGAAATCATCGAGAACTGATATATCGACCTCTATGTGTGATGGCAATGTAGCAGGAAGTGTTTCTACTTCGATTTCTTCGATGTTCTTGAACAATGTTCCCTCTTGCTGGAATACTGCAGGTGCTTCGCCGGTGAAGTGGAGTGGTACTTCGGTGCGAATAATCTTATTCATATTGATTCTATAAAGATCAACATGTGCAACCTCGCTGGTAAGTGGGTCAGTGGCAATATCATGAATTAGTACATTTTCGCTGGTTTGACCATCTAGTTTCAGCTCTACTATAGTGCTGTAGCCGGCTACCGCAAAAGCCTTTTTGAACTCCTTGGCATTAACAGAAATTGCGATATTATCTTTTTTGTTACCATAAACCACAGCAGGTAGCTGACCGTTTTTTCGTAGTTCTGTGAGTTTTTTTCCGAATACATCACGAACAGTTGCTGTAATATGAATTGTTTCCATTGAAATTCCTTACTATTTTAAGATTATTTAGACTTCTTAGATTTTCTGGGAGCTTTGGTTTGAGTTAGATACAGATGAAAAGCTGCTATTTCTTGTGAGCTGATAGGACCTCTGTCGATAAACTTTGCTCTTTCTCGGTAGCCAAGATCGGCTTTACGGCCGAGTTTAGAACCATTTTGTTTACCAGCCTTATCTAGCTCTGACTGCATAAAGACTGTGGCAAGCACTGGTAATGAGCAGTCGTGGCAAGTAAGCTGCATAAAGCAATGCTCTTCAACACTCCCCAAGAAAGCTATATCGTCGTGAATATAACTTGAGCCACAGGAAGGGCACTTGTAAAAAACTTGTAGGTTCTTGATCAAATCCTGAAGGTTTTTGCTTTTCACTTTTTTATGTATTCCCTCTTAGAAATTATGATAGCATATCTGATATGGCTGGTCAATCAGGTTTTAACAAAAATATTTTAATTCCTAAGCTTTTTTCGCTTCACAAAAGTGAGCCCAGCTAGCAGCATAGTCATAACCACCAACATGGCGATAATACCTACAAACTTCTGTCCTGTTGTGCCAAGAATACCAATCAGGCCAAAAATCAGACAGAGCATATAAATGCACAACACAGCCTGGCGCTGAGAAAAACCGGCATCTAGGAATAGGTAGTGCAAATGCCCACGATCGGCAGTGAATGGCGACTTCCTGTGGGCCAACCGGCGTATTACTGCCCAAACTGCATCAAGGATTGGCAGACCCAAGACAAGAGCGGCAGTGGCGAGCTTAGCACCTGAGAAAATCGCCAAAATACCGAGTGTCATTCCTAAAAAGTACGCACCAGAATCTCCATTAAATATCTTGGCTGGATAAAAATTATAAATCAAAAACCCAAGGCAAGCTCCAAGTAAAACTATTGATATCAGTGCCGTTGATGGCTGATTAACCTTCTGGCTTATTGCAAGCAAAAATATTACCCCAGCTGCTATGGCCGAAACGCCACCCGAGAGGCCGTCGATGCCATCTAAAAAGTTGATTGTATTGGTCATACCTACCAGCCAAAATACTGCAAGCGAAACAGCAATCCAGTTGAAGCTAACCTGCAATCCAAAAATTACCAGCGATACGTTGGACTGTGAAAACACCAGGTTTCCGCCAAATGGATTGGTGATAGTTTCGATAGTTATGCCGAAGCCAATGCTAGCCACCAACGCCGCCAAAACCTGGACCGATAACTTTATCCATGGGTTAAGTCGCTTGATATCATCTATAAGCCCCACGATCAGGACCATTGTACCAGCTATTATTAGGCCAATGAATTGCCTAGAAAAGCTCCCTATTAGTGCTGTGCTAACCAAAATAAAAGCGGCGTATATTGCTAAGCCGCCGCCACGGGCCATTATTTTGTGATGTATTTTGCGTTTAGCCTCTTTAGGGTTGTCGATTGCTCCTAGCTTAATTGCCAAGCGCTTCACTGGCGGTATCAGTAAGGCTGATATTACGAAGGCTGCAATTAAACCCAGCAGGTAGTTCATTTTTTTACAGCCTTTTCGGTGACATCAAAAGCCTTTGGATAGCGACCGAACATTAGTCTGGTCTGTGCATCGAGTGCAGCTGCCGAACCAAAAAATATCGAAGTAATCGGCACCAAGACCCACTGTAGGACCATAAAGATAATCTTTGACTTGCGGTAATGCTTTGGCCTTGGAGGAAGCATCAACAAGCTAAGCATGATGGTAATAAACTGCCCCACTAACGCGAGGGTCAGTATTCGTGAAGCCACAACTGGCAATTGATGTGCTATAACCTGCCGGTTAAACTGCTCATTTAGGAAGAGTGGCGCCCAAGCTGCAAAAGTTAGAATTAGCGGTGCGGTTGCCCAGCTAATGTGCCCTTCCATGAGTCTAAAAAACTGAATCCACTTTTTACTAAAAGAGATCTGCTTGTTCTTGATGTTGTTAGTAATCACAAAAGGAATATCGCTGGCTCCATAGGCCCAGCGGCGGAGCTGTTTATACTGATTGAGAAAGGTTTTGCGGTAGTTATCGGCCAGTACGGCATCTTGGTATATGGGTATATAAAGCGGCTCCACCAGATGGTCGCCATCGTAGGCAAAAAAAGTTCGCCAGTACTGGTGACCGTCTTCAACTATTGTTGTAACCGACCAAAAATCGGTGTCAATGAGGGTTTGCATGCCTTGAGCATGAGCTGCAAAATTACGTAGCCGATAGTGCCTGACACTCTCCATCATTAGCCAAAACGAGTTTCCGGTAGCAATGACTCGCATCGGTGCCGGTGCATCCCAGATATTATTAAAAAACATCGCCATTGGTTGATAGCTAAAATGAGTTCGGCTAGGATTGGTGCAGTATTCGTAGGTCAGGTACGGAAGATATTTCTTGTCTGGTCTGTGGTCAGAGTCCAGGGTAGTGACGATGATATTGCGGGGGTCCAAACCTTGATCTTCGGTATATTGTTTGAGGATTCTACCAGCATAAGTAATATTGGCGCCCTTGCCCTTGAGTTCACCTTCGATTCCGTCTGGATGGCAGATACTCAAGTATCCACCAAACTTACTGCCATACTCCGATTCAAGTATTTTTGCGTTTTTGGCCGTCTGCTCGCCACCGCGCTCTTCGTAGGCCAAAACAAATATTATCTTCTTGGGGTCATACTCAGAATTCAAAATTGCCTCTAGCGAAGGTCTCAATACATCGAGATTTTCGTTATAAACAGCCGTAATAATTGCATGACTAATGTCTTCTGGGCTAATTAATGTGCTTTTGTGTGCCAGCACCCGTTCTAGCCTATCGACTTCTATTTTGGCTGCCCTAAACTCTTTTTTGTCCTTGCCTAGCTTAACTAGCCCAAAAACACCCGAACGCGCTAGTTTTTCGAGTTTCAGTACGGCCTTGGCTAGCTCTGCGTCGATATCATCGAGCTGTTCTAGCCGATGGGCCCAATCGATTCTTTCAGACCTCTTGAGGGTACGGTAACCCTCAACGAGACCAAAGCTCATTCGGATCGACTTTAAGAGCCAAAACAGATCGAAGGCTATAATAAAATACGCCACTGCAATAGGATATACCAGGCTTAAAAGGATAGGACTTGCTAATAGCGACCAGCTCAGTGCGCCAGGCATTATCTCGCAAAGTCTATAAAACCAGCGTTTGTCTGCCAGCCCAACAGCTAGAGTGCTGTGGGTACTGCGATTGTTATTAATTTGTGCCATAATTTATTACTGTGAAGCCAATTAATATAGCTGTGGCCAGTATCGAACTCATCAGCCCGGCCATCATCAGAAAAATGCTAATTAGCCTGTTACGATGATGCAATAGGTTGGCTAGAGCAAAGTTTGCCAGCGGCACCATAACTGCAATTATTGGTATCTCATACAGCTGGTACCAGCTTCCGAGCTGATCAAAATTAGTGAGACTCGAAAAACGAATTGGGATCTGGATTTGAGTTTGCTTGATGTTTATAAGCGCCCAAGCCACATTAAATAGCACCACGACTAGCGTTAGCATACACAAACTCAAAAACCAGCCGTCTTTATAGACTGATCGGCTGGCAATTTGCATCTTAGGTTTTTTATCTGTTTTCATTATTTTATAGACCTAATTATACCAGAATATAGTGGCTTTTAGGTAGTCGGGACATTTGCTATGTTATGGAGCCGATGAGCGGGATCGAACCGCTGACCTACGCTTTACGAAAGCGTCGCTCTACCAACTGAGCTACATCGGCATGATTTGTCCCTAGAGTTTAGCTCCAGGTATTTATGCGGAATCTTGGGTTAGAGCTAGTTCCCTAACATTAACGCCCTATAATAGTAATCAAACTAACCCAATTACTCAAGAGTCAGTCCTGATAGCTAAAGGGGGTAAAACTAAAAAATACACTAGTATTAATAGTGTATTTATTTAGGACTAGGATATTCTAAAATATACCTTTATTGGCCGGTGAAGAAAGGCTAGATAAGCTGTTTTTTTAGCTTATCATTAAGCGCCTGCCATTTGTCGTACTCGCTAGCTTGAGTTTGCGCTCGGCTAGCGAAGAATGTAGCTCCAAAAGTAGCTGTTTTGAGCTGCTTACGGGTGTCTACAACGTTACTATTGCCCAAATACGGCACATGGGCATGTGCCTTGACCACCCTCACTTTAACCTTTCGTGGTCTTGATACTTGATAATATGTTAACATAGCGGTTTTCGAATACATTATTAGCTCCTTTTTGTTTTTATATATTTGTTTTTTTGTAAAAAATAAGCCACTTCCTCCTATTGACTAGTATGAAGTGATTTATTACCTGATGGTCTCCACCTACCAGATAAGGCTATATACTAGCAAACATAAGTACTAATGTCAAGCATAAAAGGCGATCTTTAGCTAAAGCATTGAATAATCGGGCTTTTTTTGTTAAGATAATCAGGTTAATTTAGCTTTTTGAATAATCAGACAATCTCTAAATTATTTCATTGAAGCGATGGGCCCGTAGTGAAGTGGTTATCACGCCTCCCTGTCACGGAGGAGATCGCCGGTTCAAATCCGGTCGGGCCCGCCATAAAAGAAGACCACCGAAAGGTGGTATTTTTTTATGATGATAGCTCGAGACAGAATACAGCAGACGGAAGCGCGCATCTGACCTCCGTTGCCTGTTGTCTTTCATCTGTTTTCTGCCTTGCCGACATCGATCACCAAGAAAGCAACAGGCCAACGGACTAATCATTATCCAGGATTGTCTGAAGCCCTGAAGTGTTAACATTCAGGGCAAGTTTATTCTGGATAAAGATTGTTCGGTAGTCTGGGGCGCTTATTGGGGCGAGCCACAGTCGGTTATTTT